>JAUZOF010000199.1 GCA_030706585.1 Bacteroidota bacterium | reverse complement strand
CGATGGTACTGCGCAAGTGGGAGAGTAGGTAGCCGCCTTTTAAGAAACCCTCATCAGATGATTCTGGTGAGGGTTTTGTCATTTTAGGGATTGAGGGTATGAGGGCGTGAGGGATTGAATTAAAAACGGGTGCGCAGGGGAAATAATACAGCATTAGTGATATTTCAATCAAAAAGGTACAGATTGTTGTCATGCGTCGATTATTTCTATAAATCTAATGCTTAGTGTCTCTTTTCTTTTCTATATTAGACGTTGATTTTCAGAAGCGATATTTGAGTAATGGAATATAGATGTAATAATTGTTAATCAAATGTCTCAAACGTAGGGAACATTTCATTTCATTCGGATTCTAGTTAACCAATTGATAAATACCATTAGACATGTATAAGTTTTATTTTCTCCTATTTGTTCTGTCATTAACTTTCGCTTCTTGCCGAAATGAGGAAGGTGAAGGTGGCTCTTCAACTGTTCAAGGTTATGTGTATAAAATCATTCACAGTGACAATAATTACTCTTTACAGACAGATACAGTCCCGGCAAGTAAAGAGGATATCTATATAATCTACGGCGATGACGAGTTTTACGGCGATGATGAGAAAACTGACGCTAATGGTTTTTTCCAGTTTAAATATTTGCATGAAGGAGATTATAAGTTATTTGCATATAGTTCTTTACCTGACGGGGTCAAAAATGCGGTGACTACTTCAGTGCATTTAGGTAACCACAAAACAGTTGTCGCTGATACAATCTTTATTCACACAGGGGATGCATACGGTACATCCATTGTGAAAGGCCAGATATATGTAAACTATTATCATAAAGGGGATTTGGTTGCCTACGCACAAGCTGGGGTTGATCAGCGCGTCTACATCTGTTACCATGGTGAGAATATTCCTTTCGATGACGTAAAAGCCGGTTTAAATGGCGAATTTGGTTTTGAAAAACTTAAGCCTGGTACTTATGATATCTTTGTGATTACTGAAGATCCTGATACCGAGGCTCAGAGTTCTATTAAGCAGACAATCACTATTTCTCAGACCGATATCATCTATACATTACTTAATACATTTACTATTTCTGTTGCAGTATAATCATTTAATTCCCTAATTCATGAAGTTGTTTTCAAAGTTATTTTCAAGTCTTTTTTTATTTGTATTTGTCGTAAATCTCAATGCCCAGGATAATGATGTGTCAAAGAAACATGAGCGTAAAAAAAATCTTACGGTAAAAGAGTGGAATACTAAAGATAATAAACGTTTTCTGGATCACCAGACTGTCTTTAATGAAGTTGGAAGGAAAATTGAAGAATGTGAGTACTCAGCTTATGGTTTGCGTGAACGTGTAGTTTCAGAGTATGATGTTCAGGGGCGTTGTTGCAAACAAGTGATCTATAATGACCGGAATAAGGTTAACCGTATTCGTAAAATCGAATACAATCCGGACGGTTCTCGTAAATGTCAGTATAATTACTATCCTAACGGCAAGATAGAATCAGTGAAGGTGTATGAATATAGCAACGACAAATGATTCTTAGTGAATCTGCAAGAAAAAAGAATATTAAAACGAAGATATTATGGATACAATGAATTCTCAGGATCAAATCAGACAGCTTCTGCTGTCGCATGATTCCATTACACTTGGGCAGATGGAAGGTATTCGTCTGATGAATCGTATTGACCGGAAGTTCATGACCAATCTTTCTATTCTTCCTAAAATTCTGAAAGCAACAATTCCTCTTTATTATGTTCAGGAAGTTCATGGTAAAAGAATTTCACCTTATGAAACGATTTACTTTGATACTGATGAATTGACAATGTACACATTGCATCATAACAGCAGACGGAATCGCCAAAAAGTTCGTATGCGTTCGTATGTGGATTCGGATTTATCATTTCTGGAGGTGAAAAAGAAAGACCCGAAAGGTAAAACCGATAAAGTTCGCATTAAGATTAACGCCCATAGAAATGAGCTGATGTCGGATGATAAAACTTCCCGTTTTGTGGCTAAAGAGACTCCGTATCATTCCTCAGCATTAAAGCCTCAATTGGAAAATGATTTTTCCCGGATTACTCTGGTAAATAAAGAAATGACCGAGCGGCTTACCATTGACTTTCATATTCGGTTTTGCAACTGTAAAACTCATATCAAAGAATCAGCTGATAAACTGGTCATCATTGAAATTAAATCTGATGGAGATGCCGATTCTCCTATTCTGAGTATTCTTTCAGAGTTGCGAATCCGTCCGGTTAGTATCAGTAAATATTGTCTGGGAACCGTACTGACAAATCCCAATGCAAAACACAACCAGTTTAAAAGAAAACTAGTATTCATCAACAAATTAACCAACGCATGCTTGTAGCAGACAAATTTCCCGATTTTGACCCAACTATTGCCAAACAGTATGGCGAAGGATATAGTAATATCACCGGTATGGAACTTTTCGGCAATCCATTTTTCGATTCGAATGCTTTCTGGATGTTAACCATCCGTTTCGGGTTCAATCTTTTGGTAAGTGCCATACTTATTCATTGCCTTTATTTCCGTAAAGGGAAACGACGTGATTATTATTTTACCCTGTTTATGTTTAGCATTACGATGTTTCTTCTTATTTATCTCATGGATAATGTGAAGATTCAAATGGGGTTGACTTTAGGGTTATTCGCTATTTTTGGTGTTATAAAATACAGAACCGAGTCGGTGCCTATCCGGGAGATGACTTATTTATTTATTATTATAGGTGTTTCGGTTATTAATGGTTTGGCCACTAATGTTAGTTACATGGTGTTGATTGCAACAAATCTGTTCTTTATTTTGGCTGTTTGGGTGCTGGAAAGTACTAAGTTTTTGAAAATCACTCCTTCCAAGTTGATTCTATACGATAAAATTCACCTGATAACAGTGGATAAAAGGGAGGAAATGATTGCTGATATTGCAAAAAGAACAGGACTAAAAGTTCTTAGCGTAGAGATTGGACATATCGACTTCCTGCGTGATATCGCATTCGTAAAGGTGCATTATGACCTCAATGGAGAAGAACCTTGTACGATTGAAAACATTACTAAACTAGGTGAATATAATGGCTAACGAAAAGCTGGCTAAAGCTTTCAAATATTCACTTTCGCTTCTCTTCCTGTTGGTTAACGGATGGGTGTGTCAGGCTCAGAATTTTGATTGGGGTACTGCTCTTGGAGTCGAGCTGAATAAGAAGGTTACAAAGAAATTTAATGTAGGGCTTTCCCAGGAATTTCGTCTCAATGACCAAGCCTCCAATTTGTATCGTTCTGCCACACAAATAGGCGTTGAATACAGCTTTTTTCGCAAAGTCTGTAAAGCCGGTCTTTTTGGAACGTTTATACGCAAGGAGAACAAATCAACATTGTTTGACAGCCAATACCGGTTAGGGGCTGATTTGTCGGCAGAGACTGAATATAACCAGTTGGGGATATCATTTAGAACAAGAATGCTTTCTACCTGGCGGGACGAATCATTAGGTTCCTATAAAGTGAATCCGAAACTCTCATTCCGGAACCGTTTGCAGTTGGATTATAAGCTCTTTGCTTCGCCATTCAAACCCTATTTTTCCTTCGAGCCGTTTATTTATCTGAATGCGCAGGGAGGAGCGCTGCTTGACAATCTTCGTTATCGTTTGGGAACCAGCTACCGTCTGAATAAACGTTCGTCATTTGATGGTTGTCTCAGACTTGATAAAGAGATCCAGGTGGCGAATCCGGAAAGCTTTTTATCGCTTGATTTATCCTACAAATACAGATTCTAACCATTCGCTTTTTATTAACCAGTCACAGCGTCGGCAAGTCATTGTTCGGCGCTTTTCTTTTATGAAGATGCGAGCATTTACCAACTTTCCTGTTCTAACTTTTCAACATATTGCATCAGATCAGGAAAGAAGTCATGGAACCTTTCTTCCAATTCAGGAAAATGGCGTTGGAGAAAGTCAATTGTTTTTTCCGGTTGAATGGCGGAAGTTTTATAATTCGCCATAATTTCCAGCGAATTACGTAAACCACTGACTGTAGAATAGCGGCAAAGTCTATTGGTAGAGATAAAATGCCAGATAAATCCCTGTACACGCTCTGGCAAATGTGTATAGTTACGAATAATCGCGTAATAGAAATTGGCAGAAAACAATGACAGAGAACGGTTACCGGAATATTTTCCGAAATGAAGTGCGAGAAAGTGGTCGAAATACATATCCAGCAAAATGCCCGAATAGCGGCCGAATTCAGGCCGAAGCATTACTACCGTGTCTCGCACAACCGGGTGATTATCGGTATAGCTGTCAATGCAGCGATGCAGCTTTATGCCATATCGAATCTCATCAGGAAACCTTTCCAACTGTCTCCCTTTAACAAAGTCGCCGATAAAGTTACCGACTTGCCGCTGTCGGTTGTCTCCGGATAGGAATATGTGTGCAAGATAATTCAATGATAGATGGCTTTAGCGGTAACAAAAGTAGCAATTTATCATTGAATGGCTGGATTCTAAACTTTTTCTTCAGAACAATCACTTCGTTTAAGCAAAAAGCTCTATTTTTGATGGAAATACTAAATTCTAAGAAATCAGGGTAATAAGAATACTATGAAGAAGCTATTTGTGCGAAAGAGTTTGTCGTCTATTTTCGAAGAGGTGGAAAATAACCATCACGGCTTAAAGAAAAACCTAAATGCATGGCATCTTACTCTGTTGGGAGTTGGTGGTGTCATAGGAGCAGGGATTTTTGTAATCACAGGAACAGCAGCTGCTCTCCATGCCGGACCGTCGTTGGTCATTTCCTTTATTTTGTCAGCCATAGGTTGTGCGTTGGCCGGATTATGTTATGCCGAGTTTGCCTCCATGATTCCTATTGCCGGTAGTGCATACACTTACGGATACGCTACAATGGGTGAATTTATCGCATGGATTATCGGATGGGACCTGATTCTGGAATATCTGTTCGGCTCAGCTACCGTTGCTGTGGGCTGGAGTGGCTATGTGGTAAGTTTTTTGAAAGATGTAGGGTTGCCATTGCCTGAAATTATCAGCCAGAGTCCCTTTACATTCGATGCGCAGGGATGGCACCATACAGGAGCATTAATCAATTTTCCGGCTGTATTTATCGTCGGATTAATGACCACACTCCTCGTTGTTGGCATCAAAGAGTCGGCGAGATTCAATAATGTGATTGTTTTGATTAAAGTAGCTGTTATTCTGCTCTTTATCGGATTTGGTGTTTCTCACATTAAAATGGAGCACTGGACGCCATTTATTCCGCAAAATACGGGAACATGGGGGCACTTTGGATGGTCTGGTATTCTGACCGGAGCAGGAGTGATTTTCTTCGCTTATATTGGTTTTGATGCTGTTTCCACAACTTCCCAGGAAGCTAAAAATCCTAAGCGAGATATGCCGATAGGCATTCTGGCTTCTCTCGGAGTCTGTACGGTTCTTTATATCTGCGTCAGTCTGGTATTAACCGGCATTGTTGATTATCACAATCTGAATGTACCGGCTCCAATTGCATTGGCTATAGATACTGCCGGTCCGGCCCTGATGTGGCTTCGTCCGTTTGTGAAAATAGGTGCTATTGCAGGGTTGAGTTCTGTTGTTTTGGTTCTTCTATTGGGGCAGTCCCGTGTATTCTATTCTATGGCTCATGATGGTCTGTTGTGGAAAAGCTTTGCCAAAACCCACCCCAAATTCAAAACGCCGCACATCACTACAATTGTTACCGGTAGTTTTGCTGCATTGTTTGCCGGTCTTTTCCCTATTGGGTTGTTGGGCGAGTTGGTGTCAATCGGTACATTGCTTGCTTTTGTGATTGTTTGTATCGGTATTATTATTTTGCGCAAAACAGAGCCCGATGTTCCCCGTTCTTTCAAAACCCCATTAGTACCTGTTGTTCCGATATTAGGTGCTTTGGTCTGTTTATTGCAAATGGCATCATTGCCAAAAGATACCTGGATTCGTCTGATAGCGTGGATGCTTATTGGCTTCACAATTTACTTTACATACGGACGAAAACATAGTAAAATCCGGAAAGCGGCTGCTCTTCGGGAAAAAGAATAACGGTTTAAAGGCGGTTTAGCTCGATAGGTGGCATTTTTATTTATCCTGCATTAGGAAATAAGGAAATAAACTCCTATCTTTGCACCCGCAAAACCAAGGATGGTCTCGTAGCTCAGTTGGATAGAGCAACAGCCTTCTAAGCTGTGGGTCGTGGGTTCGAATCCCGCCGGGATCACTGGAAACAAATAAACCGTAATTGATTTAAATCAGTTACGGTTTTTGCATTTTAGCACCTATATAATTTAGAAATGAATTCTCAGGAACAAGATAAAGAAAAAGAGGTAACCATAAAAGTGATGAAAGACGGGCCGCTGGTGATACAGGGACCAATCACTCTTACCTATGCAAATGGAACTGAAAGCCGTAAAATGGCTTTTGCTTCGCTGTGTCGCTGCGGCGAATCGAATAATATGCCTTTTTGTGACGGATATCACCGGAAAGCCGGATTTTGTTCTGAAACTTAATAAGAACCGGATATGGAAAATACAGAAGTAAAAGTCATCAAGAATGGTCCGGTTTACGTGAAGGGCAAATTCAGGATTGTCGGGACAAATGGATTGACATATGATGTGAAAGATGAAGCATGGCTTTGCCGTTGCGGTGCATCAAATAACAAACCGTTTTGTGATGGTGAGCATAAAAAAGTAGGAGTGAGGGACTAATCAAAGTACGATATAAAAAGAACGCGGTTTCAGTTGAAAATACTGGAACCGCGTTCTTTTTATATGATTGTAATAACCTGATTTCTACAAAAAAGAAAAGGTTGTCATCACGACAACCTCAACCCTTTATTAACCTTAAATCTAATACCATGAAAAACACATTGCAAATATAAGGGCTTTTTTCTGTTGCACAGCATAAACTCACAAGAAATTTCATGGATTTAATGCTATATAACATCTGAAATAGCTTTGTAATATCGTGATTAACTCTTTTGCTCTTCAAGCATGGCTTTTTCCCGCTCTACATCTGCCCGGGATTTACTCATTGTCACCAGATATACTCCGCTGAAAATCAAGAGTGCAGCCGTGGGTTTTTCCCAGGTCAGTACATCTTGTCCGACTGCAATGGCGGCAAAAGAGGCTACAAGCGGTTGCAGGTAGTTGTAAGAACCTACCGTTGTAGGTCGTATGCGCTTCAATGCAACCGGAATCAGGAAGTAAGAAATGAAGGTTGCAAAGAACAGGACATAGACCACCCGGATGATGGCCGATTCATTGAAAACCGCAAACACCTTTGCGCTGACCACATCGTGATAGGTAAACGGGATAATCATAAAGGTGGAAAACAGGAACATCCATTTCAGCAGGGTGACCGGTGTGTATTTCATCGTTACCGGTTTGGTGATCACCAGGTATATCGCGTAAGATCCTGCCGCAATCAAACAAAAGAGATTCCCTACCCATGAACTTGCCCGGACGCCCTCATGCGTCTGCATCACGATAATCAGGATGGCGCCCAATGCACCGATGATAACTCCCAGGGTCTTTTTCGCAGTTATCGGTTCTTTCAAGACAACAGATGAAATCAGCATCACCATTACCGGTGAAAGTGTTGCAATAATGGACGAGTCAATCGGGG
>JAUZOF010000198.1 GCA_030706585.1 Bacteroidota bacterium | reverse complement strand
CGTGCCACCTTGTGCGCATTGCCCATGTAATAGGAGGGTTTACCCGGATCATCGCGGTCCTGCCATTTGTAATCCTCATAATCGTATTCGCCTTCATCCTCATAATATCCCCAGGTGTTCGGTTCATTGTACTCTTTATTCGGATCTTCCGGTTCGGTGTACTCTTCTTTATCTTCCGATTTGGTTACACACGGATAGAGAGAATGCTTCTTCCGGAAGCTGATTTCCACGCGATAAATGGCGCCGGGTTCCGTTTCGATTAGTTTGGATAGATCCAGTGAGAAGTTATTCCATTGTGTATAATCAATCTTTTCCTCGGAGGTAAGCTGCACTTCCTGATTGTACACCACGCGGCCCACACGTTTGAGTTCGTTGTTTTCATTCAGCTGGTTTGTCTGTAAAAACTGGACAATGTTGTTTTCAAAAATCTTGATGATCTTGACATCCACAGCCGAAAGGCTTACGGCACGGAAGGGAAACATAATTCCCCCGCTGTGAGGAACAATGACTCCATCTCCGATAAGCTCCACCTGCGGTTTCAGGCTGACAAACTTCAACCGGAAGCTCTGGCCAGCCCCCATACTACGCTCGAAAGTATTCCGGATTCCACCGTAAACCATCAGATCGACATCGCCCGTGACCGGTTGGGTCGGGATCAGTTTCACCACATTCCCGTTGGCCATGATTCCCATGGGGATATTGCCTGAGAGTTTAAACAGGCCATCGAGATCCTGCATGCGGCTCACCGGATCCGAAAAATAGACCTCAATCTGAGCTTTGGCAACCGAAACGGTTTTGACATGAATCACCTTAAATTCATTGATACCGGGCATTTCAAACTCTTCAGATCCATTTTTAGCCCCTATTTTCTTACCGTTCCATTCAATGTCTATTTTGTAAGCATCCTCCTTCCGCTCTACACTATCGAGCGTAAAGCTGTGAAAATGTCCGTCTTTACTGTGAATCCAGTTTACATGCTCCCCGGCCTTTCCACTGAAGTCTATAATTTTCTCCAGTTCGCTTCCATCTGCCACATCGGCGGTGGTAAAACTACCGCGAATCTTTTGCAGTTTCATGTCCGATTCATTCTCCGGCTCTATTCCGTTAAACTCGTATGAGATATTCTGCTTCATCACCTGAAAGCGGAATTTCAGTGTTTTCAATTCCGATGGCACCTGTACGAAATCATTCAGGGCAAAGTCAACGGTGTAAATCTCACCCGATTCCAGCTTTTCGTCCGGAATAAACTCAATGGTCTGACGATCCATCCATACCGCCTTTCCACTCACTCCCGGACTGATTGAAAAGGGATTGGATGACAGCTCTTTTCCGGGAACAGCCTCTTTGCATTCCTGCACCAGGCGCACCTGAAGTTTAGTGGAGTTGGATACCACCCCCGATGTAAAGGAGATCACATAAGCCGCAAAGGCCGGATCAATGGTCAGAGGTTTTAGTTCTTTCTTACAGGATAGCGGTAATACAGCAAATGAAAGGATAAGCAGCCACTGGGTGGCGCGGCAGAGTAGGTGCGGTTTCATGGTACTGTTGTGATTTAATGTAGAAACTTGGAGAGCGAATTGTATTATTTGATCTTAATGCACACAAATATACTTGATTTTTAGAATGGTTTGAATTTGTTGTGCGGAAATTCCTGTATGATTGATAATAAGTGTGATTTGGGGTGTGGTGAGAGGGGATAGAGGAGGATTGAATGCCATTGGGGAGACTACCCGCTTTCTGAAAGAATAGTCATTTTTTAGGCAAGGGATTATTCTTGTTTCGAATTGATCCGGAGGCTACATTGACCGATCAAACGCTTTTTGCACATAACGTTGAGCTGTAGTCTGCATTTTGCAGAATGCTCGTTGGTGTGCCATTCAGGTCGCTGCGTTTTGCAGCAGTCTGAAACGGACCTTATTCATGTTCCTGCTTTTTGCAGCAGGTTGAATGATATATAATTCTTGGACCTGCAGATTGCAGCGGGTTGAATGGGTTGTCGTTGGGGTTTCTACATTTTGTAGATGGTCCACTGCAGCTTAAACTAAGCTTCTACATTTTGTAGCGGGTTGAATGAATACTCATTCTTGTTTCTACAAAATGTAGAGGGTTGAATAAGGTTTGATTCATGTTCCTACATTTTGTAGATGGTTGGTTGAGGGGTAATTCTTAGTTCTACATTTTGTAGCGGGTTGAAATGGGGATTGGTGGGGTTTCTACAAAATGTAGCGGAAAATAATCTCTTTACGAAGAAAGACTAAGAATTCGATTTATAAAGATTACAATGGTGGATTAAGAATTCGCATCATCCAGTAACGTATTCCGGATTCTTTGGTTTTAGGTTTTCTGCTTCTCTCAAAACAAATGCCAACCAGAAAGTTAGAGAAGAAATAAGTGTACCCATACAATGCGATTTTACCCAAATAACCAATCTCATTTAATGGAAATCTAATATCAATTAATTGAGTTACGAGAAAAAAAGAGCCTGAAACAAAAAAGAAGATAGTTGATAAATAGTAGATCAAACTTCTTCTAAGAATCCGATTGTTGATCTTTGTATTCGCAAAAAAGAACGAGATATTAAGGATCGCAGAAATGATATAAAATAGACAATAGATAACAATTCCCATCTTTCCATCACCTGTAGCATCCCTTTCCTGAATACTGATAATTGCTAAAGGAATGAGATTAACCAGTAAGGTAAGTGTGTATGTTTTGTAGGGTTTCATATGTCAGATCTGGATATTATTTCCTGACTACCTTTTCGAAGTAACTTCTATAAGCTTCTTCAATGTTTACCGGTGCGACTATGATTGGTTTCTCAATATTGTTGAATAGAATAATTGTCCATGGAGAGTTTTCAACTGACCTTTTGTCGATAGTGATAATCTCTTTTCCTAATGAAAACTTATAGTAAGTGACTGAATCACTAATCATATATTTATGTCCATGATCTAGTAAAAAAGATTGAGCCTCAGTATTGTAATAACTGGCATCATCTTCAATATCAGTATTCTTCAAAACGGATGAAATAGAATCTAATTCCTTTTGGGTTGGATGTACCCAAATTATAACAGGCCTAGAGTAAACTGTGGCTGTCGATTTCTTATTAGTCTGTTCGGTTACACGATTTTCTGATAAGGCTTTTTGTTTGTCTTTTTTTACTCCGCTGCAGCTAAATAATAAAAGACAGATGGCTATATGTATTATGTTTCTCATACTTCTTATAGTCTTGGATATTTCTAAAAGCAAAGATAGAGATTTATCCAATCAATTCTATTTCAACACAAAAATCCCGCTCAACATACATCGAGCGGGATTTGTCATATAGGGTTGATTGTTCTTTGCTGCTTACAATGTAACACCCATTTTCCAGATAGCGATTTCGCGGTAGTTTTTCTTCTCGTTGTTTACGAGTTCGCCGCTAGCCACTTTGATGATATATTCCACGAAAGCTTCGTGAGTCTCTTCCATCGTTTTGTTTTCGAGGATAACGCCCGCGTTGAAGTCGATCCAGCCCGGTTTGTTGTTGTACAGGTTCGAGTTGGTAGAGATCTTCATCGTCGGAACGTAAGAACCGAACGGAGTACCGCGACCGGTAGTGAAGAGTACGATCTGACAACCCGAAGATGCCAATGCCGTAGCAGCCACCAGGTCATTACCCGGAGCACTCAACAGGTTGAGGCCTTTGGTGTGGATGCGGTCTCCATACATCAATACGTCTTTCACCACTGATTTACCGCATTTCTGGGTACAGCCCAATGATTTCTCTTCCAAGGTAGAGATACCACCTGCTTTGTTACCCGGAGACGGGTTTTCGTAAATAGGCTGTTCGTTTTTGATGAAGTACTCTTTGAAGTCGTTGATCAGGTGAACGGTTTTGTCAAACAAACCGGTTGTTTCGCAACGGTTCATCAGGATAGTCTCAGCACCGAACATCTCAGGAACCTCAGTCAATACCGAAGTACCACCCTGAGCTACCAGGAAGTCAGAGAATACGCCCAACAGCGGGTTAGCGGTAATGCCGGAGAAGCCGTCAGAACCACCACACTTCAAGCCCACTTTCAGTTCGCTCAAAGGTACATCGGTGCGAACGTCTTTTGATGCCACAGCGTAAAGTTCGCGCATCAGCTCCATACCGGTTTCGAATTCATCCGCCACTTTCTGAGTCTCCATGAATTTCACGCGCTCAATATCGTAATCGCCGAGGAACTCTTTGAATGCAGATACCTGGTTGTTTTCACAACCCAGACCTACGATCAGCACTGCGCCACAGTTTGGGTGCATCACCATATCGCGGAGGATTTTACGGGTGTTTTCGTGGTCGTCGCCCAGCTGAGAACAACCGTAGTTGTGAGGATAACCCACGATAGCATCAACGCCTGCGCAGTTAGTCTCTTTTTTCAGCTCTTCAACGAGTTGGTTTACGGTACCGTTTACACAACCTACGCTAGGGATTACCCAGATCTCGTTACGCACACCCACTTCGCCGTTTTTACGACGGTAGCCTTTGAAAGTCAGGTTGCGGTTAGCGATTTCAGGGAACTCCAGTTTCGGAGCGTATGTGTATTCCAACACACCGTCGAGGTTTGTTTTGATGTTTTTCTCGTTTACCAATGCGCCTTTAGCGATGGCTTCGCGAGCGTGACCGATAGCGTATCCGTATTTCACCACGAAATCTTTCGCAGCGAAATCCTGCAACGCAAACTTATGTCCGGCCGGAATTTCATGCAGCAGGGTAACTTCGTTACCGTCCACATTCACCGACTCGCCGGCTGCCAATGTTACGATAGCTACCGCAACGTTGTCTTCGGGGTTGATTCTTAAATATTTGGTTTGCATCTTGTATAATTACAATTTTAGGGATTTACAATTTACAATTTTCAAGACTGGCTTGATTTGATGTCTTCTCCTTATGCTACAAGAGCCGCAGAGTATTTTACTCCGTGTTTCTCCGTGCAAAATCTCTGCGGTTCTCTGTGGTATGTTATTAACCCCGGTCTTTCTCCCTCCCTTTGGAGGAGGGCTGGGGTGGGGCTTTCTTAGATAATTCCTTTTACTGTTTCCAGCATACCTTTTTCCTGAATAGAAGCCAGGTAACCGGTGATTTTTTCAGTCAAACCAGGAACCTTGTTCAGGTCTTCGTCCCAGATGAATTCTGCGCCCAGTACACCTTTAGCTACAGCAGCTACATCATTTGTTTTCCACAATTCAGCCAACAGGTCAACGATTGCTTTGTCATCGTTAGGAACGATTTCCACATCGCCGCGTTTGCCGCCTTTGTAGTAAGTGATGATACCTGCAAGACCCAAAGTCAATGCTGCTGGCAATTCGCCTTTTCTTTCCAGATAAATTTTCAAACCAGGAAGGTCGCGTGTTTTGAATTTAGGGAATGAGTTCAGCATGATGCTGGTAACGAAGTGTTTTACGAATGGGTTGCGGAAACGTTCAACCACT
Source organism: Bacteroidota bacterium (assembly GCA_030706585.1). Classification (GTDB taxonomy): domain Bacteria; phylum Bacteroidota; class Bacteroidia; order Bacteroidales; family UBA7332; genus CAXXIC01. The sequence goes on along the minus strand of JAUZOF010000198.1, from coordinate 2,201 downwards.
GATTCACCGTATTCAGCCAACTCTTTTTCAGGAAGATCAAGCGTAGAAAGCAACTCTTCGAACATCGCTTTTTGTACGAATTTGCCGGTAACTTCGTCTTCTACGATTTCTCTTACTGTGTCAAGTCCTGACAGGTAACCTACAGGAGACAATACAGTGTGAGGGCCATTCATCAAATTAACTTTACGATCGTGGTAAGGTTTATCGCTTGGTACAAACAATACGTTCAGACCAGCTTTGTCAGCAGGGAATTCTTTAGCTAATGATTCCGGAGCCTCGATTACCCACAAGTGGAAGATTTCAGCTTTAACCACTAATTTATCTTCAACCTGTACTTTTTCAAGGATTTCGTTGATGGTATCTCTCGGGTAACCCGGTACGATACGGTCAACCAATGTACAGTAAACACCACATGCAGTTTCAAACCATGCTTTGAAGTCTGCACCCAGGTTCCACAATTCGATGTATTGCTCGATACATTTTTTCAATTCAGTACCGTTGTGAAAGATCAACTCACATGGGATGATATGAAGACCTTTGTCAGCAGCGCCATTGAACGTTTTGAAACGGTGGAAAAGCAACTGGGTCAGTTTGCCAGGGTAAGATTTTGCAGGAGCGTCATCCAGTTTGCAAGCTGGATCGAAAGCGATACCCGCTTCAGTTGTATTAGAAACAACAAAACGCATTTCAGGATTTTCAGCCAGTTTCATGTACTCGTCAAACTGAGTGTAAGGGTTTAAACCACGGCTGATCACGTCGATCAGCTCGATGCTGTCCACTTGTTTGCCTTTGTCCAGACCTTGCAGGTTAAGGTGGTAAAGGCAATCCTGATCGTTCAGCATGTCCACCATACCGTTTTCGATTGGCTGAACTACAACGATGCTGCTGTTGAAATCCGCTTTTTTGTTCATGTTCCATACGATCCAATCAACAAATGCGCGTAGGAAGTTACCTTCACCGAACTGAATAATGCGCTCAGGATATGTGCTGGCGCTAACGTTTTGTCTGTTTAAAGCTTTCATTTTTAGTATAGTTAAGTTAGTGAATAATCAAGGTTTGAGGGGGTGAGGGATTGAAGTAATGAGGGCTAAATCGCCCGATAACTACTTTTTTCGTTGTAACTACATTAAACTTCTACTCCTCCCAATTACTCCTTAAAAAGAGGTGTAATAATTAATATTTTCGCCGGTCAGGATATCAATTGGCATGTAATTGATCTGTTTGACCGGTTGCTTGAATACAAGGAAATCGCACAACGCTTTCACGCCATTGTATCCCTGTACTTCAGGGCGCTGGGCGATCAGGTAATTAACCACCCCTTTTTTGAGGAACTCCACATTTCGGTCGAGCAGGTCATAACCAATCACCTGTATGTCTGTCCGTCCGAAATCTTCCAGATACCCAGCTACCATATAGGTCAGCGAGTTAAAGATAACGGCCCCTTTGATGTTGGGGTTGCTTTCCAGCAAGCTCTTTATCGCCAGTCGGTTCTGTTCGGGGTTGACGGCATTGAGCTCCACTGTAGTCGTATTACATTCGGGGAAATGGTTGTTCAGGTAATGCAGGAAGCCTTTTTTACGTTCCAATGTCTGGTTAGAACCCAGATTCCCGATCCGGTAAGTATGAAACAGGGCGATGGTCGAATCCTGTTGCATGGAGAGCATCAGTAATTTGGCTGCTATCAGTCCGCTCTGGAACGAATCCTGTCCGAAGTAGGCTAGAGGTTCCGGTTTTGTAATCAAAGAATCGAGCAACACAAACGGAATGTTTTTTTCTGATAGACCTTCGGCGAATATTTTTGACTCCTCTTTAAAGAAAGGAGGGAAAAGTACCGCATCGGGTTCTGATTGCATTACTTTCTCAAAAGCCAACCGGCCCTCAACCTGAACAAAAAAGAAGTGCAGGATGCCGTACTGGGGGAAATGAAATTCTGGCTCGATATGGGCGTCGACGGGTTTCGCATCGACGCCATCCCCTTCTCCAACTATGACCCCCAGCTCCGCAACAACGCCTGGCTTCACGGCACCTGGCCGAACGTCCAGGAGAGGTTTGACCAGCAGAAGCATGAGCATGACATCATCCAGCCGCAGACGATCGACATCATCGGGCGCATCCGTCAGCTGATGGACAGCTATCCGGAGAAAAAAACGACGCTCGGCGAAGTCACCGAAAGCAGAAATGACGGCACGGGCGTGTTGCCG
>JAUZOF010000197.1 GCA_030706585.1 Bacteroidota bacterium | reverse complement strand
GGGAGATACCTGCTGATCGGCTCCAGCCGCGCGGGAGGTCAGCCAGCCAATTTGCAGGGCGTATGGAACGATTCGCTCCGCCCGCCCTGGGACAGCAAATACACCTGCAATATCAATACCGAGATGAACTACTGGCCTGCCGAAGTAACCAACCTGTCGGAAATGCACACTCCCCTTCTCAAATGGATTCAGAATTTGTCGGTAAACGGGAAAGAAACAGCGAAAGAGTTTTACAAAGCCCGCGGATGGGTTGCTCATCACAACTCCGATATCTGGGGAATGACCAATCCGGTTGGCAACAAAGGCGATGGAGACCCGCAATGGGCAAACTGGTATATGGGCGCCAACTGGCTGAGCCAGCATCTGTGGGAACATTACGCGTTTACCGGCGATAAAGAGTTCCTGCGCAAAGAAGCATATCCAGTAATGAAAGAGGCGACACTCTTCTGCTTTGACTGGTTGGTTGAGAAAGATGGCTATCTGATTACTTCGCCCTCCAACTCACCCGAGAATGTTTTTGTAACCGGTAAAAATGAAAAATATTCCATGACGGAAGGCTCCTACATGGATATTGAGATTATCCGCGACCTGTTTACCAATGTGATTGAAGCTTCGGAGGCCTTAAATATGGATAAAGATTTCCGTCAGCAGGTGATAGCAAAACGCAACAAATTGCTGCCGTATAAAATCGGTTCACGCGGACAATTACAGGAATGGATGCGTGACTACCAGGAGGAAGACCCGCACCATCGTCATACCTCGCATCTGTTCGGATTGCATCCGGGACGCGACATCAGTCCGCTCAAGACTCCGGAGCTGGCCCAGGCGGCTAACCGCACTTTTGAATTGCGCGGCGATGGCGGAACCGGTTGGAGCAAAGGCTGGAAAATCAACTTTGCGGCTCGTCTGCTCGATGGGAACCATGCCTACAAGATGATTCGCGAGATCCTGAATTATGTCGATCCGACAAAGGGTGGTACAGGTGGGACCTATCCGAATTTCTTCGATGCACACCCACCTTTCCAGATTGATGGCAACTTTGCTGCAACAGCCGGTGTTTCCGAAATGTTATTGCAAAGTCATTTGGGCGAAGTACATCTGTTGCCTGCATTGCCGAAAGCATGGCCGGCCGGAGAGATTTCCGGTCTGAAAGCCCGTGGCAACTTTGAGGTGAATATCTCCTGGAGCAATCATAAGCTTGCAAAAGCATCCGTGAAATCAGTAAAAGGAAATCAATGCACAATCCGGACCGACATCCCGGTGGAAATCTCCGGCGTTACTTCTAAGCAAACTACTGACGGTAAATATTTCCTGAACACCTTTAGCACAAAAGCGGGTTTGACTTACGAGATCAGACCGTCAAAGAACTAATCAGCTTTTTGTCATTGCGAGACGGATGAATTATTGAATCCGTGCCCATAGAATATCCTGCTTTAATCCTGATAACCAAGGGCAAAAGCAGGATATTTTATTCAATCATTTTGAGTTTTTAATAGACTGAGAAGCATTTACTAAACGTCATTTCCTTCCATTCAAAGCCGGACAGCAAAAACATTTATTCAATTGTTATAGTATAATAGCCATGAATACCCAAGCAATTCAATAAATGTAAGCCATATGGAAGAAACACATTTGCGTCAGCGTCGTCAGACCGTAAAACTGGGCCTGATCAAGATCGTAGGAGAACTTTTCCCTGAAGATCAACTAAAAACAGCCTATTCCATCCAGAACGGGGTGTTTTGTCGGCTTGCCAAATCGGTACTATCTATCAGGGAAGTAAAGCTGATCAGCTTCCGGCTGAATGAGTGGGTGGAAAATAACAGCCCGATTGAATTTCTTTCCAAAAAGGATGGCTATTTTCACTATAAACTGGGAACAACGATTGTCAGGGCAGTTTATCCTGCAAACACCTATACCTCAATGGTGGAGCCGTTTCGGATTATTCCCTTTTCGACCGGTTTTATTGTCGATTTCTCCATCGGATCTGGTGAAGATGAAATGCCGCTGATTATGCCCCAGAAATTATCTGCCACATACGAGAAGACTCAATTGTGGCTGAGAAATATCGGGATAGAACTGATTCCGGATATAAACGCATACATAACTTCTGGAAAAAGCATTGAGCTGATTTCCATTGCTGAAGCGATGCAAGAGAAGGAGATTTCCGATATTGCCGATATGATCCTGAAATCGTATCATACCGTTCGTATTGTGCTGATATCCGGCCCTTCATCTTCGGGTAAGACTACGTTTGCCCAACGGATTTCCACTCAACTAAAGGTGAATGGACTTCGGCCAATACCGTTGTCGCTGGATAATTACTTTGTAAACCGGGATCAAACCCCGCGGGATAGTCAGGGCAACTACGACTTTGAGAGTCTGGAGGCGCTTGATCTTAATCTGCTGCAAACGCATCTGACCAAACTTATCAATGGGGAAACCGTCGATACTCCCATCTTTGATTTTGTGGTGGGCGCCCGATCAGACGAAACAATCACCATGAATCTGGGGCCGACGGATATTCTTGTGATTGAAGGAATTCATGCGTTAAATCCAAATCTGTTGCCTGTCATTCAGCGTAATGTACTTTTTAAGATATACATCAGTGCGTTGTTCGAATTGAATGTGGACTTTATGAACAGAATTCCGACTACAGAAGTTAGACTGATTCGCCGGATGGTTAGAGGAGTCCGCTTCAGAGGGACTCCGCCTGAAGATACTTTGGAGCAATGGGAGAATGTGCGCAAAGGCGAATATGAAAATATTTTCAAGTATGAGGAAGAGTCCGATGCGATGTTTAACTCGAGCCTCCTGTATGAAATGAATGCCCTGAAACCGTTTGCAGAAGAAGCCTTGCATAAGATTAGTGATGAAAGTCCGTTTTTTGATACGAAAGAGCGATTGTTGAATCTGTTGACCTTCTTCAAGCCGCTGGATGTCTCAAAAGTTCCCTTCAACTCGATCCTCCGGGAATTTATAGGCGGAAGTATCTATTTTGATGATAAATAGTAATTGCATCTCAGGTAGTATCTTACCCTCATCACTCCCCTGAACACTCCCGACTGTTCGAGACTGTTCATGAAACTGTGGTATGGTTCTTCGAAAGGCTTCAGTGAACATTCTGAAGGCTTCAGTAAGGGTTCTGAAAGCTTCAGTGAACATTCTGAAGACTTAAGTAAGGGTTCTGAAAGCTTCAGTGATCATTCTGAAGGCTTAAGTGAACGTTCTGAAGACTTCAATAGTGCTTCTGAAAGGTTAAGTATGGATTTGAAAAGCCTCAATAGACATTCTGAAACATGATGTCGAGCTTCTGAAGAAACGAAGTCCCGGATACTAGAAGGCTAAACAGTTTGAAACCGCTTTCCTATTTTAGCTGTCGTTTCTCTTGCCTGACAGAGGCCGACTGAGTGAAGTGTGCGTACTTCGCCAACTATCTACGACAACCTAAGCTCACCTGAGTATCGAAAGAGATAAAAGGTATAATAACATTAAAGACAATCGAATCTGCTTATTAATTTAGCGCCTCTCTATTGTCAGAAATAATCAACGTCGAAGGAATATCGGAAAGCCATAAGCTCTTTGTCTCCACTAATTTTTTCCAACTTTCCAGACTTATGATCATCAAGTCTTGCTGCTGAAGGAATGTTTTCTCAATGGCTTTTTCGTTTTGCAGCGTGATGTGGTTGGGTGCATTTTGCTCAATTTTCCGTATTTTCTCTTTTGTTTCGGGATTGTTTTTGATTTGACCTACGGCATCCAAAACAACTATCTGCGCCTCGTTGTTATGAATCAGCCTTTGCGCATAAGTAATCAGGCAACTGTCTTTTGTGTCGAATAATGGAATAAAAACGTGTCCGACAGAAGTCAGTTTTTTATCCACTAAAATACCCACCGAAACCTGAGTTTTAGATAATATCGATTTGGTCCGTTCATCAAAAGGCGAATTGTCAAACAGCTTCTCCCGGCGAGTCATCGTATTTAGTAATTTCTCGGGATTGATAATTCTTGTCGTGAAGCCAAGCACTTTGCCCAATAAACTTCCTTCGAAAATGGATTGACCCAGACCTATTAAAAGTAAATCATAATCGCCTTTATTGGCTAGATCCGCGATATCCGAGTCGATATCATTCGATGCTTTGAATAAAGTGGTGATTTTTCGGTTCAGATTTTGCGATTCTTCAATAACAGGCGCAAAACATTCTTCTTCGTATTCATCCGCGTTGAAGGGGTATAATTCGTTTGCCGGTGATAGGTGCATCGCTGTTAAAGCGGCATTGCCATTCATTCTTTTGGTTAAACTATTTGCCAGTCTTAATAGAGTCCGCCCCGATTCGGGATTGCCGATTGCGAGCAGGATCTTGTATTTACTAATCTCCTTTATTTCCTGCGGAATACCTTCTGATTTTGTTTTGAACAGATAATTGATCAAATCCAAAGCCGGGCCGGTCATGAAAGTGGTGACCAGGGCCATAATGACCATCATGGCAAATACAGTGGGCGATATCACGCCAAGATCATAACCGATATTCAGCACGATCAGCTCCATCAATCCTCGGGTATTCATCAACGCGCCTATCGACAAGCTGTCTTTCCAACTTTGCCCCATAAACTTAGCGGCAAACATGCTTCCGCCGAATTTCCCGACCACTGCAACCGAAATAATCATCATACAAACACCCCAGGAATGTCCGTCATTCAACAAACCGATCTGCGTCCGTAATCCTGAAAAGGCGAAGAACAAGGGCAACAATAACCCCAGCGCCACATATTCTACCTTCTCGATGAGTATTTTACGAAAGCTAAACTTCGGAGGCATAATCACACCTGCCAAAAATGCGCCAAACAAGGCGTGTATTCCGATGACCTCTGTGGCATAGGATGATATTAGCAACACGCCGAAAATGGTAGCAACAATATTCAGACTTAATGATTCTCTATTCGAATAAACCTCCCCCAGTTTATTGATGAATGGTTTGACCAATTTCAGCATGGCAATCACATACCCGATTGCCAGCGCAATAGTAAACAGCGAGCTCCAGAACGAACCTGCCTTTACAATGGCAATTACCGATGCCAAAATGCACCAGGCCGTAATGTCATCCGCAGCTGCGCAAGTTATGGCTACGGCTCCGAGTTTCGTTTTTGTCATTCCTCTCTCCTGAATGATTCTCGCTAAAACCGGAAAAGCGGTTATACTCATAGATATCCCCAAAAACAGGCTGAATGACAGGAAATTCGTATTGGCAGACGCAAATTCGGAATAAATAAAATAGGCTAAGCCCATGCCCAAAGCGTAAGGCACAATGATGCTTGCGTGGCTTATCACAATGGCATCGCGGGCTTTCATCTTCAACACCTTAAGGTCGAGCTCCATGCCGACGACAAACATAAACAGGATCAACCCGACCTGGCTAAAGTACTGAAGGTTCGGCAAGGATGTCTTGGGAAACAGGAATTCAGTGTACCCTGGAAACCACATTCCCAGGATGGAAGGACCCAAAATGATTCCGGCTACCACTTCCCCAATCACTGATGGTTGCCCGATTTTATTGAATAAAAAACCGCAAAACCGGGCAGTGAAGACGATGGTAATAATCTGTAAAATCAAAATGGCAAGAGGATGTGTAACATTCAGGGTAATCGAATCTTTGAACATGCCTACAATATCAGACTCATTTGCTCTCTGAACTGCATGCGTAACTTTCCCAACCTCCAACGGTTTGCCGGTTTGCACGATCCAATACATCAGCGCCAAAAATCCGCCAATCACCAACACATAAAAGATTGCGCTTTTGAATTTTGTCATATCTGTCAATTTTTAGTTCGTTTCTTTTGAATGGAAAATACGATCAGTACGGTTCGCAAAAACCAGTCAGGATGATTACCATGCCCGATTCACGTTTTTATGGTTGGACAATTATCAAATCCTGAAAGATACAGTTTCAGAAATGTTGATGTTTGAAAATATTTCTTCGTTCCGAAAATCAAGATTGGTGAGTTCTATACAAAAGATAGTGTTGTCATCCCGCACTTGATGCGGGATCTCCCAATCGAGAAAAGGTAGCGTACCCCAGCATACTGTGGTTTTGAGATCCCGTGTTAAGCACGGGATGACAGTGCGGAGTTTTGCTCACTCACAAGGCTTCGTCGAGTTTTAATTCACATTCAACCTATTCATGATTGAAAATGGTTTTTCAGCAACCCCCCAAATTTGTACTGCAAAGATGAAGAATTTAGTAGCAGAAAAAAAGCAGATGAAAAAAGACGCGCCAGAAATGCAATAAGGCGGGAATAATATGTAACGAAATCAGATTTTGACCTTTCGAATAAAGTCATTCCGATACACTTCACTAAGGGTAAGCTTTATGAAGCTGCCTGACTTTTCATGGATATTGGTGGTGATTTCATCGAATGAAAACAGTTGCACAGCTTTAATTGCAATGATCTCTTTTTTGTTGATTCGACAGAATTCATCAGCGGGCAAGTGCTTTTGCAGGTTTTCGAAGGATATGTTTTTTAAGGTAAGAGTGACCCCGTTTGCAAGATAAGCAATTTTGTCTATGCTATCCAGATCGGAACTTTTGATATAACACAACTGGTCAAAGAAAACCAACGCTTTCCCTTTGTCAGTATTCAGTTGAACAAAGGATTTTACGCAAATCCTTTTGTCCATTCTTTGAACCGCTTTTTGAACCGCCTGCTGCAACCGCTCTTTCTTTACCGGTTTGCACACATAGTCTATGGCATCCAAATCGAAAGCATCTGCCGCGTACTCTTTGTATGCAGTAGTGAAAATAACAGGTTTCCCATTTAGCAAATTGGCCACCTGCATTCCATTCATTTGTGGCATCTCTATATCTAGAATACACAGGTCAAAATCCAAACCAGGCATTTCGGAAAGAAATACCTCCGGATTGTTGAATGCTTTTACAACCTCCAATTCAGGAATTTGCTCACAAAGCATTTTCAGATAAGTAAGCCCAGGGAGCTCGTCATCGAGCAGCAAGCATTTTAGTTTTGTATTCAAGCAGATCTATTTTTAAATGTGCAATATAAACATCACCTTCTCTGAAGCGGTCTATTTTATAATGGTCTTTGTAGATTATTTTCAGTCGCTGATCAAGCGTTTCGACTCCGATTCCGCTGTGTTCTTTCTTTAGGCTTGTTTTGGACGACACCTTATTGGAAACCGTCAGGTAGAAGTTATTCCCCTTAAATTCAAAAACGATCGAAATAAATGCATCCTGGCTTTGTAAATCAGCGTGTTTAAAGGCATTCTCGATGAAGTCGATGGAAATCAGCGGGGCTAAAAGTTTTTGGGTAAATAAGGGTTCCGCCTCATTTATTTTTGTTTTCACTTTCAGCTCAAACAATGGGCTGACTTTTATTTTGTTTATCTCGATCAGGTTTAAAGCAAACTCTATTTCTTCTTTTGGGGTGACAAATCCATTTCGACTTTCGTACAAGATGTAATCGAGCACGTTCGCCAGTTTGTCAAGAGCAAAATAGGTCTGATAGGCATGCGATTGTATTGAGTTAAGAATGTTTTTGAAAAGGTGTGGGTCTAATTTTGATTCGAGTCTTTGAAGTTCTAAGGTGTTCACTTTTTCTTCAAGAAGCTTGAATTGTGATTCTGCCACAATTCTTTTTTTATC
>JAUZOF010000196.1 GCA_030706585.1 Bacteroidota bacterium | reverse complement strand
CATAATCCCAGAATAAAAAACGGATCTAGCCCATTGCTCTTTAAAATCATTAATTAATACCGGATTATTAATTTGCCAGTGAAACACATCCTTCATTAGATTTTTAATATAGGACTTGTTGTAAATATCACGAGAACCAATCTTTCTGGCGCCCAAATTTGAAGAAGTATCTGCTAATAAAGATATCGTTGTTTTTTGTGCATAGAATTTTGTATTAAGGTTGAACAAAATAACAACCACACAAAATAACTTTTTCATATTGAACTGAATCATACGACTAATTTTATCAATGGAATCAATAGGTTATACTAAAGGAAAGCCTTCTGCTAAAAAATCAGTTTGCCCCCGTTATACGGGAGCAAACTTAAATCTCAAAAAAACAATAAATACCAATTTTCATATATTCAAAACCAAAATGACCATGAAGACATTGGCTAACACAGTTTATATTTTATCCAAACAAAACTATTTATAGGTAATATCCCCAAAGGGAATAAAACACTCAAAATATAGCTCAAAATATTCGATTTTAATTTGGAATTAAGCTATTCTCCACTGTTCTTTATTACTCTAACAACTTTCAAACGAGCATATTTTTATTTACATTTGCATGTATTACATACTATGCCCTTTTGCTTAAAGGAATAATCAAAATTGTGCGATCGAGAATAACAGATGTTTCTCACTTACCTTGAATACCGAAAACAATGCAAAAACCAGACGATAGTTTATTGATAGCCCAATTGAAAGATGGCAATAAATATGCCTTTGAAAAACTGTATGAAAAATATAGTGGAAAGTTATACAATTCAATATCCTTACTTTTATATAATAAGAATACAGCTAAAGATATTACTCAAAATTGCTTCTTAATAATATGGGAAAAACGTATTTCATTAGATCCTGACAAAAGCTTTCCTTCATACTTGTACACAATTGCACGAAACCTTGTATACAAAGAAACAGAACGACAAGTTTTGAAAAATAAATTCGTGGAATCAACTATTCATAATGCGGAAATATTTGAGGATAATACTATTGAAGATCTCAACAACACTTACATTGAAAGTTATCTGAAGAAACTTGTAAATGAGCTTTCACCGGTTCCCAAAGAGATATTCCTGCTGAAGCAAGAAAAAGAGCTTTCAACGAAAGAGATTGCATCAAAAATGGACCTTTCAGAAAGATCAGTCGAAGCTCATTTATATCGTACCATGAAATTTCTAAAAGAAAAACTAAGAGACTATATGGCGATATTTCTCATCTAACACAACTTATAATAGATGTTAAACATCAGTTTTATTTGAGTACATCAAAGCGTTTAAAGATATACAATATAGAAATGGACAAAAAATATTACATAGAACTATTGGATCGCTTCTATCAGGGGCTTACTTCTGAGGAAGAAAATAAGATTCTTAAAGACTGGATGAAAAGTCAGAACTCCCGAGAGGATTTCTACGCATATTATCAGCAGTGCTGGCATCTTGCACCCAACGAAATGGATAAAGAGACTCAGGACGTAATGCTTACTGATATCTTATTAAAGATTGACAAATCCAGCGAAAATAGTGAAGATGAGTCGGTTAAACAATCAATCTTTAAACCGATATTTCTACGCTACGTTGCAGCTGCCTGTATTGTACTAGTCTTTGGGCTCGGAGCCTACTTTTTGGGGTATAACCAGACAAATTCGGGAACTGGTATAGTGGCAATGTCTGTAAATATTGGGCAAAAGGCAGATATTGCCCTTGCTGACGGCACGCATGTGTATGTTAATTCTGATTCCAGGATTTCATACGACAATTCTTTCAATAAAAAAGAACGGGTAATAACCCTAGAAGGCGAAGCCTACTTTGACGTTGCTAAGGACAAAAAAAGGCCGTTTATAGTGAAAGCTCACGGTATTGATGTACAGGCTTTGGGAACAAGCTTTAATGTAAAAGCTCATTCGAACGACAAAACAGTTTCAGTAATCCTGATTGAAGGAAAAGTCAGAGTAAAAGACGACAAGCAAGAAAGAACCTTGAATCCTAATGAAAGGCTAGAGTATAATCTTGCAAAAAAGGAATTTAAGAAGAGCGAGTTAAAGCCTAATTCCAATGAACTGTTGTGGCGAAGCAACGAGTTGGCATTTTATGGTGAGTCTTTTGAGGAAATATGCAATAATCTGACTCGAATGTATAACTGCAAGTTTATATTCAAGACAGAATCATCGAAGCATTTCACCTATAACGGAATCATAAAAAATAATAGTCTTGAAAATGTCCTGGACTTTATTTGCCAGTCAGCATCGATAAAATATGAAAAGAGACCTGATAATACGATTATCATTTATTGATTATATCAACAAATGATAATGGATGGAAGCCTGATATTAATAGAATCTCATATTCCAGAGCAATGAACTTATTTACCTCAGTGCTATTTGAGGTAAATATTTTTTTGAAGAATATTAATCCTGAACACCTTAAATCTTTGCACAATAATAGAAGATGTTACAATACGACGAAAGATTATTGGTCACTCAATTGAAAGAAGGTAACAAATCTGCTTTTGAAAAACTTTACCAGAAGTATAGTGCGAAACTGTACAATTCAATATCGTTACTACTTCACAATAAAAGTATTGCCAAAGATATTACACAAAACTGCTTCTTGATTGTGTGGGAAAAGCGCAATCTGTTGAACCCAGACAAAAGCTTTCCAGCTTATTTATACACCATTGCACGAAATTTAGTATATAAAGAGACTGAAAGGCAGGTTTTAAACACTAAGTTTATCGAAACGAGCCTTAACCATCTTGAAACGTTTGAAGATAATACGATAGAAAATCTGAATAATACATATCTGGAAGAATATCTGAATAATTTAGTAAATGAATTACCATGCACTCCTCAGAAAATATTCATTCTTAAAAAAGATAATGAACTTACAAATAAAGAAATAGCGACTCAACTTGAAATTACAGAAAGGGCCGTCGAAGCTCATCTTTATCGAACAACCAAACATCTGAAAGAGAAACTCAAGTATTTTATGATGAATATTTTTCTATTTATGTGACTTGATTCTCCTATCTAAAATTACATATATGTCCAATTCTCAAATTAGTTTTTCCAGACAATGAAATTCTATGTAAATCTTACTTCCAGAAGAAAAGCCTTTTTCATAGGTGTGTTTATCTTCTCTTCATTAAATCTTATTGCTCAAATCAAGGTTGCGTGCATCGGCAATAGTATTACGGCTGGAGCAGGATTAAAGAAAGAACAAGCATATCCAACTCAGATGCAAGCCATTCTTGGTGACAAATATGTCGTTCGCAATTTCGGTGTAAGTGGCCGTACACTTTTCAGTAAAGGGGACAACCCATATATTAAAGAAAACGCCTATAAAGATGCTTTAAGCTGGCTGCCGGGTGTTGTTATCATAAAACTAGGAACGAATGATTCAAAGCCTCAGAACTGGAAATATAAAGAGGAATTTACACCTGAATATATTGCTCTTGTAAATTCATTTAAAGACTTGCCTTCTCATCCCCAAATATATGTTTGTTATCCTCTCCCGGCTTTTCAACCTAAATATAATATTAATGATAGCATTATCACTAACGATATAATACCAATGGTGAAGATTGTAGCTAAAAAAACAAAGTCCAGAATTATAAATCTAAATAGAGCATTTAGAGGTAAAATCGATTTGTTATACGATGGTATTCATCCTACTGCTGAAGGTGATAAATTGTTAGCTAAGATAATTGCTAAAACAATCAAATAAATATACAACAAGACTCTGCTACCAATAATAACAGAAAGAATAAGAACCATCAGCACTCAGGTTGTAATATAAGCTTGCCGGCTATTTTTTAAGTTTATATATGACAGAGAGGATTCTTGGAATCCTCTCTGTTTTCATTTAATACACCTACTTCAACCAACAACATTTTCACTTCAATTCAAAAGCAAATCTACCTCTAATATCCATTGAGGATGAACCAATTAAAGCTTCAAATCTCCCAGGCTCAGCCACCCACTTATGCTTTTGATCATCATAGAAACTCAATGCATCCAAAGTTACAGGAAAGACTACTGTTTTTTCTTCACCCGGAGATAAACTTATCTTCTTAAAACCTTTTAGTTCTTTGAAAGGGCGAGGTAAAGAAGATTCGTTATCACGGATATAAAGTTGTACCACTTCTTGTCCCTCCCGTTTTCCTGTATTTTTCACCTTTACAGTCACATTGATCGTATCATTGACGTGCATCACAGATTTATCGGCAATTGCTTTACTGTACTGAAAGTTCGTATAACTCAGCCCATGACCAAAAGGAAACAAAGGTTTAGTATTTTTCTGCCTATCAGCCCAACGGTAACCTACAAAGATACCTTCTTTATATTCCACATCTGTTTTATTACCCGGATAACCGCCTAACGCACTAGCTGCATTATCATCAATGAGGACAGGAAATGTAAACGGAAGTTTTCCTGAAGGATTGACCTCTCCGAAAAGTACGGATGCCAAGGCGTTTCCGGTTTCCGTTCCACAATACCAAGCTTCCACAATTGATGGCACATTGTTTACCCAAGGCATTGCAACGGCATTTCCGCTGATGATAACGACGACTGTGTTAGGATTAGCAGCAGTAAGTTGAGAAATAAGAGTATCCTGTCCATAAGGAAGCCCGAGGGAAGTGCGATCGTGCCCCTCACAGTCCTGTCCGTTATTTTTGTTCAACCCTCCTATAAAGAGTACAATATCAGCTTCTTTTGCTGCTGATACAGCTTCTTCACGAAGCTGTTCTCCAATATTTTCCTTTTGATTCATCGACGAAACCGAAGTATACCCTGATAAATACCTAACAGAAACCTGTTGTCTGGCATAAGTCTCTATCCCAGTCAATGGTGATATTTCATATTTTGTCTTCAGAGCAGAAGACCCCCCCCCTACAGTCATTTTTTTCACAGCATTCTCCCCTACCACTAGAATATTTTTTACTTTGGAAATATCTATAGGCAACAGGGATGACCGATTTTTCAGCAAAACGATCCCCTCCTGAGCAATTTTACGTCCAGCGAGGGCATGTTCCATAGTTCCGAACGAACCATACGGTCGATTTTTGGACATAGTAGTACGAAAAACCAGTCTTAGGATACGGCGCACTTTTTCATCCAACTCCTGAGTATCGATTTTTCCTTCTGTAATCATCTTCAGATAAGGAGAGGCTAAGTAGTAATTTGCATAGGCATTGCTGGCACTCCAGTTCATCCCATTTGTCCAGCTTCCAAACTCCATATCCAAACCGTTACGGATCGCTTCATTTGTTTTATGCACCCCACCCCAGTCAGAAATAACCACTCCATCAAAACCCCAGTCCCGTTTCAGGATCTCATTCAACAGATATTGGTTATGACAGCAATGTTGGCCTTTATACTGATTGTAAGCGCCCATAATAGCCCATGCACCACCATCTTGCACAGCAGCTTTGAAGGCAGGCAGGTATATTTCATGCAATGCCCTGTCATTCACTTTTACATTGATGTTTTCGCGACGCACCTCTTGGTTATTCAGTGCAAAATGTTTTACACAAGCTGCAATTCCGCACTTTTGTACCTCGCGAATATAAGGAACAACCATCTTTGACGCTAAATAAGGATCCTCTCCCATATATTCAAAATTGCGACCATTAAGAGGTGTCCGATAGATATTGACTCCGGGACCAAGAAGCACATTTTTATTTCGATAGCGGGCTTCCTCCCCGATGCTTTTCCCGTAAAGAGCCGACATATCCGGAGACCATGTCGCTGCCAGAGCAGTGAGTGCAGGGAAAGCAATACAAGAATCGTTCGTCCATTTAGCTTCATTCCACTCATCCCACAAGACTTCTGCCCGAATGCCGTGAGGACCGTCTGTCATCCAGTTTTCGGGAATGCCTAACCGCGGTACTCCTGCCGAACTAAACTTGGACTGCGCATGAGTCATGGCAACCTTTTCCTCAACAGTCATACGCCGAAGAGCATCTTCCACCCGCTGTTCGATCGGTTGATCAGGATCGAGATAAATCGGATTTCGGGCTAATGATGTGACAGTACATGCCAGAAGCAGACTGGCGTAAATCGCTTTTTTCTTCATGATTTTAAATTCTAATTTGAACAACACTTATCGTATTTGATTTTACGTTCAATGAACAAAGAAACAGGGTTTCCGAGACGTTCAATGCCTACAGAAACCCTGCTCTCAAAGTAAATACACCTTCATAAATCAGTCTTTAAATCAGACTAACCGGTTTGAGATATATTATTTTACAATAACCTTTTCAATAGCTACGTTCTTCTGATTCTTTATCGCTTTTACGATATAGACACCCGCCGCCAGACTCACGTTGTCGGTATTTTCTTTGACTGCTACTTTCTGTCCCTGCAGATTAAACACTTCTACTTTTGCCGACTCTGAGAGTTTTACTCCATTTGCTGTTGTTGTGATTTTCACCTGATCTGCAGATGTTGTCGAAGTGCCGGTAGAAATAGCATTCAGATCTGTCTCCAACCCAAATTGGTATGCAGCCAATCCGTTTTTCGGTCCATACAAGTACAGTGAAGCGATTTTGCCAGCATTATCGACTACAGAATATACAGTCTGAAGCCATCTGTAACTAATGGTTTTATATAATCCATCGCCACCGGGATAATCGTAATAGTTAGTACTGCCCAGAAAGGACATATCAGCGCCTAATTCTACCAGCTTAAAATTCATGGGTACACCACTTGAACTCGGATCTGTATTACAATAAGACACGAATTTTTTTCCATTGATTGTAAATTGATCTACACCGTCCCGGTTTGTATTCACCGGTTTATTAGTCGCATCGTCAGCAAAACTGCTTACCATCGAGATTGAGGTTAAGGTATTATCATAAGAATAAAGAGTCGGGTAGGTCTTTTGTCCATCTAAATAAAATTTCTGGCTATCAATTGCATGAATACGAGATTCATTTCCCAACGTAGTTGCAGTTGTCGGGTAAAATGAAATAGTAAGTTCTGTTGGCGTACTAGCCACTACTCCATTGGTAATCTCCCAACGTAAAACAGTATTAGAACCTCCATTCGCAGTTATTATATAACCGTTTCCTGTAATGTCTCCATATACATCAAATGTTTCAAATCGGAATGTACCGGTAGTACCTCCTTTCAGAAACTCCAATACTTTTGTACCGGTACCATCTGCGACATTAACATTCCAGATCTGAAGTGGTGTCACCTTATTGTCCGCAACAAGATTACACAATAATACGTGTCCTGCATCATCCACACGGATATCGTTACAACCATAAGGAACCTGAATTCCATCATCTTTCTTGAATACATTTGACGCCAGAGCTTTATTTTCTATGAAATTTCCCGTTGCAGCATCAAAAATATCAATACTAAGGGCATAGGGTTCCGCCGAACCATCGCGTCTGCAAATCAGCACTTTCCCATTGGTTACCGCCATACTTCTGGCGTTATTCTCCACTGTACACATTGAGGGGCTCAAATTACCCTGGTTATACGATTGAAACCAAAGGCTTTTCAACAAATAGCCATTTGAGGTTGTACTGTAAATCGCCTGATCAGCAGTAGCGTAAACAGAAGCAATTACAGACAGTAGAATTGCCACAGAAAGTAATAGCTTTTTCATAAT
>JAUZOF010000195.1 GCA_030706585.1 Bacteroidota bacterium | reverse complement strand
TATTTCGGGCTGTTTTTCTGCATAAAGTTGTGGCTGAAGGTGAACTCCCTGGCCGGAATATCCATTTGTCCCAGTAATGTAGCGGCAAGGTCGGTTTGTGAGGCCAGCGTGTCAATGCGCATGGGCTGTTTGATGGCTCCGCCCATCCAGAGCATCGGGATCCTGAAGCGTTTGGGTGAACTATTGAGCAGGGTAGCCGGATAGAGCGCGTTGTGGTCGGGTAACATGATGACCAGCGTATTTTTCCAGGCCGGACTCTTCTTCAGGTCGTCGATGAAATGACCCAGGCAGGAATCGGTGTAGGCAATTGCATTAAGGTATTTGTCCTCGAATTTCTGGAAGGGAACGTCAAACGGCTCGTGGCTGCTCAGTGTCAATGCCATTTTCATAAACGGCTGTTTTTGTTCTGTTGAAATCTCCTTTTCCAGACGGTTGAATAGCTCATGGTCACGAAGCCCCCAGCGGGAACGGCTGGCAGAGGCAGGGAACGATTCGTCTGAAAGTATCTTGTCAAAGCCCGAGCAAATAAAGTGCTGGCGCATATTGGCAAAGTTCACGTCACCGCCGTAAAGAAACTGGATATCGTATCCGTGCTTTTTCAGGCTTCCGGAGATGGAGGGGAGACGATTGAGTTTCTCAGGATACACCAGCAGGGTAGTGGTGGGCAACGAAGGCATGCCGCTCAGGATGGAGAGTAACCCGCGGTCGGTACGGAAACCGTTGGCATAATAGTTGGTGAAGAAAATCCCTTCATCGGCCATTTTGTCAAACCGGGGTGTAATTCCTTTGATACCGCCCAGTTTCTCCACTACAATTCCCGAAAAGCTTTCCAGTACAATCACCACAATATTCGGACGTTTCGTGTTAAGCAGCTGGGCCGTATTGACATCGTTTACCGGACGTGTCAGTGAAACTGCAATCTTTACCGCTTCTTCTTTTTTAAGATACTTATATTCGATGTTATTGACATGGGTCAATGAGTAAAAGAGATTGAAACAGGGATTGACGGCCGACTGGTTGAGGAAAACGTTGGTGCTGAAGTAGGCGTGGCCGACATTCATCGTTGAGGTGCCCCAGCCGCCACGAATAGCCAGTGCAAGCAGCCCGATCAGAAGCAGGTGTGCTGCTCCCTGAAATATCTTTTTCCCCCGAGGGAACAGGTCGGCAGCGACATTCAGGATGTAACGCCTCATCCCTTTTATCAACAGGTAAGAAAGACCAACGACCACGATAATACAGAAAAACAACATACCGAAGGTGATGCTGGAAGTGGCGTCAGAGGGTGATTTCAGGTAGAATAGTGCTGTACTGTCTATGTGACTGTTCCAGTGCCCGAAGAGGTTTATATCGGCCACGATGATCAGTGAGACCAGAGATATAATGATGCCCGAATATATTTTGAGAAAGGAATCAATCCATTTTCCCCGTATGAAAACGGAAACGGTCAAAAGCAGTGCCGGTAAAACGGTCAGGTATCCTGCTGTTGCAAAGTCCATGGTCAGACCGCTCCGGATTACCTGAAGGTAATTCAGGAACGAGAGTCCCGTAGTGGGGTGCAACAACATGAAAACCGGTTTCTGCAAAACAAAAACCGTCACAAAGAAGAGCCAGAATTTAATGATCAGGAGGATCCGTTGTTTCATTGAAGGAGAAAGGTGAAGGGTAAAGTTGGTGAGGGTGCAAAAAAGTCAGATTGATAACACCTGACAGGTTTTAAAACCCTGTCAGGTGAATCATTTTACATATAGCTGATTTCGCTGTTGTCTTCCTCCTTGTACCACGAAGCGTACATCAGGTAGTTGTTGGCGATTTTCTGGTTGATCTCTTTGGATTGTTCCGGATCTACCTTTTTCACGAATTTGGCGGGAACACCGGCGTAAATAGAACCCGGTTCCACAACGGTATTGTTGGTAACCACCGAACCGGCAGCTACGATAGCGCCTTCACCGATTACCGCATGGTCCAGAATCACTGAACCCATACCGATTAATGCTCCGGCTTTGATGGTTGCTCCGTGGATGGTCACGTTGTGGCCGATGGAGACATTGTCTTCGATGTGGATTTGCGATTTCTCGTAAAGCGTATGCAGAACAGATCCGTCCTGGATGTTTACTTTGTTGCCGATGCGGATGGCGTTTACATCACCACGAAGGACGGTATTGTACCAGACGCTGCAATCATTGCCCATGATTACATCGCCGATGATGGTTGCGTTTTCGGCAAAGAAGCAGTTTTTGCCGTATTTAGGTTCGTAACCTCTTACTGAACGTATTAATGCCATTATATTTACTATTTATTCATTTACAATTTACAATTTGAATGGAGAGCTACAATGCAGTGGTTTTTTGACTGAGCCATTCGACTTCGTGGGCTTCCAACATCGGACTTAGTTTTTCAAATACCGTGGTGTGGTAGTCATTGATCCACTGAATCTCTTTTTCGGTCAAGAGAGTTTTGTCGATTGCCGCTTTATCGATCGGGAAAAGGGTCAGGGTTTCGAAGCAGTAGAATTTGCCGAAAGGCGTTTCGATATCTTCTTTGATCAGTACCACATTCTCGGTACGCAGACCATATTCTCCGTTACGGTAAAAGGCTGGCTCGTTTGACATCACCATGCCCGGTTGCAGTTTTACCGGATTTTCTTCCATACGGATGCTTTGAGGACCTTCATGCACGTTGAGGAAATGGCCGATACCGTGGCCTGTGCCGTGGAGGTAGTTCAGCCCCTCGTTCCAGAGCGCCTGACGGGCCAGTAAGTCAAGTTGCGAACCGCGTGTTCCCTGAGGGAAACGACAAGAGGCCAATGCAATGTGACCTTTCAGTACCAGTGTGAAGTCTTTTTTCATCCGGTCAGAGATTTCCCCCAATACATGAGTGCGGGTGATATCAGTAGTTCCGTCAAAGTACTGGCCGCCGGAATCTATCAATAGAAATCCTTTCGGAGCAATGGAGATGTTGGTTTCAGTAGTCGGATGGTAGTGGACGATAGCGCCGTGTTCCCCGTAACTGACTATCGGAGAAAAGCTCTCTCCGACAAACAGCTCCTGTTCATCGCGGAATTTGTACAGTTTTTCAGCAATATCGAGTTCCGTGATTTCTCTTGTATGCAGGTTTTCTTCCAGCCAGATGTTGAAACGGGTAAGCGCTACACCGTCTTTGATCATAGCATTACGGAATCCTTCGATTTCAGTCTCATTTTTTACCGCTTTAAGCAGGGCAACGGGAGACAACGTTTCCACGATGCGGCAATGAGCCGGAATGGCTTTGCACAGGCCATAATTGACCCGGTTTCCATCAAAAAGGATAGTAGCCTGAGAAGGTAACTGTGCCAGAAATCCGGTGATTTTGCCATAATCGGCGGTGGTGATTCCTTCGCGGTCGAGGTGTTCGTAGAGTTCGCTGCTTATCTTTTTCGCATCAGTGAACAGAATGCTTTGCGATTCGGTAATAACGGCATAAGCCACCGCAACCGGATTGCATTCCACATCATTTCCCCGGATATTAAAGACCCAGGCAATTTCATCGAGAGCAGTGACAATCATCAGATTGGCTCCGTTTTCCTTCAATGCTGTCCGGACGGCGTTGATTTTCTCTGAAGCTGAAGCACCGGCATATTCAACCGGAAGTTCGAAAATACCTTCCCCGGGAATAGAAGGACGATCTGTTCGTGTCTCTTCAATCAGGTCAAAGTCGGTAGAGAGATTTATTGCTTTGACGGCTAGTGCCGATTCGATTCGTTTGACTTCGTTAGTCGTAAAAACATTCCCGTCGATACCGACAGTACTATTTGGGCTCAGATTTACTGACAGCCACTCCAGAATGTCAGGCGTATCGGGTAGTCCGGCCCTGAAAAGTTGAATGCCCGAACCTTCGAGCTGCATTTCTCCCTGCAGGAAATAGCGGGAATCGGTCCAGAGACCTGCATCATCAAGCGTAATTACTACAGTGCCTGCGGAACCGTCAAAGCCGGAAATCCATTCGCGGGATTTCCATCGATCGGGGATATATTCGCCGATATGAGGATCAGTACTTGGAATGATGTATGCGTGGAGGCCTTTGGCGCGCATGGCGTCGCGCAACTGCTTTATTCGTTGGGGAATTACAGACATGAAAAGGGGATTTGATTTTCCTACGTGGATTAAAAGACTTTTCGTTTCAGTTCAAACTGCTTACCGAGGTATTTTTCACGCACGGTCGGGTTTTCTGCCAGCTCCTCAGCTGTACCCTGGAAGAGGATCTGACCTTCGAATAGCAGGTAAGCCCGGTCAGTGATGTTGAGCGTCTCCTGGGCGTTGTGGTCGGTAATCAGGATGCCGATATTCTTGTCTTTGAGCTTGGCAACGATGTATTGAATGTCCTCTACCGCGATGGGGTCAACACCGGCGAAAGGCTCATCGAGCATGATGAATTTGGGATCGATAGCCAGACAGCGGGCAATCTCCGTACGTCGGCGTTCTCCTCCCGAAAGACGGTCGCCCAGGTTTTTACGCACTTTATGGAGGCGGAATTCCGAAATCAGGCTTTCGAGTTTCTCTTTTTGGTACTCTTTGCTCTTTCCGGTCATTTCGAGTACTGAACGGATGTTGTCCTCGACTGTCATTTTGCGGAATACAGATGCTTCCTGGGCAAGGTAGCCAATGCCGATCTGGGCACGTTTGTAAACGGGAAATTGGGTGATATCGGTATCGTTGAGGAAAATACGACCTTCATTGGGCGTAATCAGACCTACCGACATGTAGAAGGTTGTGGTTTTACCGGCACCGTTAGGACCCATCAGACCAACAATTTCGCCTTGCTTTACGTTGATGGAAACGTGGTTTACAACGGTACGGTTTTTATATTTCTTCACCAGGTTTTCCGTGCGGAGAACCAATTGCTCTTCTGCCATAGTCAAATGCGTTATAAAGGTGGGCAAAAGTACGGAAAAAGAAAAAAATAACCTAATTTTGCGCCGTTTCTAAACTGTAACGATTTCTAATAATCTTGTATTGCTGCAATACGTTGTCATTCAGAGTGTTTAATTGTGCAGGGATGATTCGATAAAGAGGATGCCGGAGGGGATTGATTTTATCTCCGAAGGCTTCAGAGGCAGATACAAGTGGGGCTTATGCTTCCCGGGTGAGAATAACTCCGGAGAAGTTGCCAACTTCGGGTTGCAAGCTTTGCATATCCCAGCCCAGGAAAACGTCTTGGGTGTGAATTTGCAAGACCAACAAAGCCTAGAAAGGGTGCATTGGAACAACCATTTATATAGCCTCGTCAGGATTTATCTTTATGATTAATCCGGCTCTATAACGGTTCGTATGGGTAATATTTAAAGACGTAAACAATCATAATTCTTTAGCCACGAATTAACTCCGTTGATCTTCGATTCACGAATAAGTAATGTGTCTTTTCTTTTTTCATTTTTGAAAAAAGATTCGTGAAACTACGATTTTTATTACGCTTGATTTACAGAAGGTTATGTCCTATGTTCTAATTCGTGCATTGACTGCGTCGAACTACGTTTCGTGGCTAAAATAAATTAGATAGAGTTTATCCTTAATTATCCCACGAAATCCTTTAGGGAAATACTTTCCCTAAAGGAGGACTGAATAGATATCAACCCACACAAACCGTTAAAGTCTACCCGGGGTGTTGCCCCGGGCTAATATATATCAGGCTTTCGGCCTTCTGTGACCCACTTACTTTGTAACTGATTTGATAATGAATAAACTTATAGAATCGTTTAAGGCTTTCTACTTTCGAAATCCATACTGGACAGTCTTTCTGGTCAGTGCATTGCTAACCTTGCCCTGGTTGCCGTTGGGAGAGTTCTATTCCAAAGGAGAACCGCGGGAAGCCGCTTTGGCAACTTATATGCTGAATACCGGTAACTGGATACTACCGACAGGATATGCAGATGAAATTGCGTACAAGCCGCCCTTCATGCACTGGTTTATCGCCCTCTTTTCATTGATCACCGGAAGAGTGACGGAAATGACTGCCCGGATGCCGTCGGCACTGGGATTGATTGGGATTGCGATGGGTTTCTTTGCGCTGGTATTCAAACGCAAATCTCCCTCTCGTGCTATTCTGGCGACATTGATCCTGGTGACCGGATTTGAAATGCACCGTTCGGGTATTGAAGCGCGCGTCGATATGTTTCTCTCGTTTTTCATGATCAGCGGACTGATTGCGATGTACAAATGGGAGGAAAAGGAGCTGAAGGGATTTCCGGTACTCATCCCGTTCTTGCTGGGAGGAGCCGCGTTGGTAAAAGGCCCGGTGGGGATTCTGTTGCCCTGCCTCGTGTTTGGCATCTATCTGCTCCTGTTGCAGAAATATTCCCTTTGGAAAATCATTTACAAAAACGTTTTGGTTGCTTTGCCTGCACTGGCCATCCTGCTCGTATGGTATGTATTGGCTTACCGGCAGGCCGGCGAGCATTTCCTGCAACTGGTCTATGCCGAGAATTTCGGACGCTTCCTGGGACAGGATAAGAAGGCTCTGGGTATCTCCTATGATTTGGGACACAAAGGTCCGTTTTGGTACTATATTCCGGCCATTCTTACCGGATTCCTACCCTGGTCGCTGGTCTTTATCTTCTTTTTGTTTATTGCCCCATACCGAAAAATAATGAATTATTTCGGGTCGTATAAAGGTCAGTTTTTCAGTAAAATAGCCGGGCTTGACAGGATGCTGCTGTTTAGTATTGTCTCTGTGGTAATTATTCTGGGCTTCTACGCGATACCCTCTTCCAAAAGAAGTGTTTATATCATACCGGCTTATCCGTTTGCCGCTTACCTGCTGACCCTGCTCTATGAGTGGGTGATGGAAAACAGGCCTTCCCTGATCCGTATTCTGAACGGTGTTGTTCTTTCCGTTTCGGGCATATTACTGGCTTTGGTCACCATTTTCTATTTCGTGAACCTGGAAGGGATATTAAGTCGATTTGTTCACAAACAGAAGAGTTTTTATGATATCGCTCTTTTTTCAAATGGCTTTCAGCATCCGACCTTTATCGGATATATCGTATGGGTAATTCTCCTGGCTGCGTTTGTTTATGCATGGAAAATAAAGAGAGACCGGAATATCCGGATTGTCCTTGTTTCGACACTAGCGCTCTACATCAGTACGTTGTTTTTCCTGGAGGGATTTGCCTATCCTGTCTATAAGAACGGCCATTCGTCGCGGCCCTTTGCAGAGCAGATCAGCACGAAATATGACCTGAAGGGTAAAACCTATGTGATGAATGATTTGAACTCCTATTTCAACCCTTACGGCCTAAATTTTTATCTGGGAAATTATTTCCGCAATTTTGATAAAGAGCAACCCTCCGGTGGCTATTTCATTACGGCAGATGAATACATCGGTCAGATCAGGGAGAAATACAAAGGAAAATACCAGTTTGTTGAACTAGAAAGAACACCTAATGCAAATAATG
Source organism: Bacteroidota bacterium (assembly GCA_030706585.1). Taxonomy (GTDB): domain Bacteria; phylum Bacteroidota; class Bacteroidia; order Bacteroidales; family UBA7332; genus CAXXIC01. The sequence goes on along the minus strand of JAUZOF010000195.1, from coordinate 267 downwards.
ATTATCAAAAAGTCATCGTCTTATATCAGATCATTAAACTCTGATACGATCCAGTTTGTTAAGTACGGCATGGTAGGAGTATTGGGGTTGTTTGTCGATCTCGGGATTTTCTATTTGCTGAATAAATTGCTGGGTGTGAATTATGCCGTTGCGAATGTACTCAGTTCTTCGGTGGCCATTGTGCATAATTTCCTTTGGAACAGCCATTTTACCTTCAAGGTGACCGACCGGAAGCTCAGACGTTTTCTGTCATTTTATTTGATTGCT
>JAUZOF010000194.1 GCA_030706585.1 Bacteroidota bacterium | reverse complement strand
TCAAAGACAACGCTCAGCGCCAGTTCGTGTCCGTAGGAAGTGGTGTGCGGAAACTGAGAATTGGTAAACGTTACCGGCGTATAATCCATTGCACCAACCACGTTACGGGTAAACGGCAACACGGTGTTATGTTCGGGGGCTGTCGTGGTGAATTCGGGTCCGTTGTTGTACCACTCAGCACCTCGTACTCCTTCGTATGTCATCAGATGCGGATAGGTACGAGCCCAGCCACGCGGCACTAAGCAGCCGTGAAAATAGACCATCATTCCGAACTTAGCAGCATCGTCCAGAATATCCAGATAATACTTAATCATGTCCTGCTTTTCGCTTTCAAAAAAGTCGATCTTCACTCCTGCCACGCCCAGATTTTTCAGTTTTGTAAACTCTTCGACGCGGTTTTCATGGGTCAGCATCCGGTCTTTTGGTGTAGCCGACACCCAGGTGTGATCTCCACCTGAATTGTACCACATCAGTGGTTTAAGACCTTTGGATTTAATGTATTTAATAGCATCTTCCAGTTTTCCGCCATTGCCCATAGCATCCCATTCCCAATCGAGCAAGGTATATGGCCAACCCATCGCAGCAGCCAGATCGGCGAATTCGCACACGGTTTTGTAATCCTTTGTACCGTGATTGTCCGACCAGTAGTTCCACGAAGCGATTCCGGGTTTGATCCAATTGGTTTTAGCTACAACAGAAGATGGACAAACATCATCAACCAACGTTGATTCTACAATATCTGCAAGGCTACCCACCACTATCACACGCCATGGCGATTTCCAGGGCAAAGTAACGGTAGGTTGTGATTCGCCTTTCCCGCGTCCGTTCCATTGGTCGGGGAAAGTAATTTTATATTCAGTACCTGCTCCGGCGTTGGAAAGCTTCGACCCGCAGTAATTACGATCAAGATCGGCTTCGTGAATCAGGTACCAGCACGATTTGTCGGGAGTATTGAACAGAGCCGGATAGCCCCAGTCCTGCTGCACTTTTCCATCTACCATTGAGGAGTAAAGCCCTTCGTTGGCCGGATTGAATTTTTCCAGCCATCTTTTGGTACTATCAGGTATGGAATAAGCCGTAAGTTCGTCTTTCACCACAAACGAACCGGATTTTTCTGGAAATTCGTAGCGGAAAGCAACACCATCGTTGTATGCTCTCATTATTAGGTTCAATTTTGCTTTTGATGGAGTTTCAAAAGCAACTGTTAATTCGTTGGCTGCATTGGTACAACGTTTACGTTTACCATGCAAAACCGTATAATCTTCATGAATCGAAGCCGGTTTACCCGTTTTGACGAATTTCAGCGCTTTGGAAAAATCCTGGTCGCTGCGCAAAAGGCCAAGTTGAATTTGTGGAATGACAGTTGTTGATTTTCCTTCAGCATTATAATCCACCGTCAAATACCAACCTCCGGTATTTGTGGTGTTCGACTGATCACAAAGTGTTACACTAACCTTCTTATTGGGAGAAGTTACAGCTACCCGCTGAGACAAAGCCGACAAACAACTGAATACCCCAAAAAAAACTAAAATATAATTCTTCATTTTTAACGTAGTATCTATTAAAAGCCAAGATCAATTATTTTCTCCGAACGATAATTTTTGACAGACAAGATTGAGCATCGTTGCTGATTCTCACCAAATACACTCCATCAACGATGTTTACAGGCAATTTAATTTCAGGGGTATTCGTATTGTTTGTCAGAAACAATTGTTTACCAGTCAAATCAATTATCTCCACCTTTTTATATACAAAATCACCAGCCTGTATCACAATCTTATCGTTAACCGGATTAGGAGACACAGTAACAGACTTAACGTTTAATTCATTTACCCCTGTTGACTTGACAATTACATTTATAAAATTCAAATTGAATCCACCGGAAGTCGCGATTAGTTTTAAATAATGTTTCCCGTTCGGAATATTTACAGTCGCATTAACAGACTGGAAACTCTGCCAGTTAGCAGTGTTAGGAATTGTAATAGTTCCTGTTTTAACACCATCAATATAATAATCAAATTTACAGCCGTTATAAGGGGACGCTACTCTAAACGAAAAATCAAAAAGTGAATTTGTCAAAGTATTATTAATAGCATATTCCATCCAGTCGCCAGTATCAATCCAACCGACATCCTGTCCACCTCCGGTATCACTTGTTTGCTCTGTTTGAGTTCCCGATTGTACGGTATATGCCTCTGCTTCTATTTTAGCAGGTAGTTGAACCCAGGCTGGAGGATTCATTCCATTTTGTACAGAAACATTATCAAAAGCCGTCAATGGTCCTTTATCAGCAGAAACAACATTACCCGGAGTGTAACCAACTATTACGTTATCCCCATAGTGAATACTGTTATTTGAAATAGTCAACTTGATTGTTTTCATGTAAGCAGAGCAACTTTTCAACGGAAATGTTGTGCCATTGACCTTAACCGAAAAATATTTATACTGGTCACTTGAGACAACCATAGGTTTTGAAAAAGATAGAGTTATAGAAATCCCATCTGTTTCAAGTTTACCAGATTGTATCGTTACAGGTAATCCTTTAGAGTAATTGTTGACTGGAAAATCCACAAAAGACTTTAACAACCCATTATCTGTAGTTGAAATATTATTCCCTGAATAGGATAATGAAAGAGAATAATCAGCATAAACTTTCTGGCTTAAAATGAAAATAAGCTGCGTCGGGTCATTTTGAGATAGAATACATTTATTAAACGGAACTTGAAGTTTTCCATTATAAGTAGCATTCAAAGCAAGCGAAGACAAATCATCCGGCTGTTTCATTGCCATATTGAATTTTGCAAAAAGAGAATCACCTCCAACATTGGTCTTGACTTCAACCAACTTAGGCGCTGCTCCTATAAGATTATTATCGACCGAAACATTACTAAAAGCCGCCAATGCTTTTTGATATATTGATTTTACATTACCACCACTATAAGACAGTTTTATTTCATTGGTCTTTTGAATACTGTTAGCCAGATTAATCACCAACTTTGATGTATCTTCCAATGCAATGCTGCTGATTTGAGCTGATTGATTGTCAACCATCACTGAGAATCCGGTAAATGGTTGCGAATTGATTAGGGATTTACTAAGTCTTACATTAATTTGATTCGGATTGTTTTCAGTAACACAAGCTGAGATAAATCGGGGAACACCATAACCTAACGAGTAGTTTTTACAAAAATTCCAGATCTCCTCACTTGTATTCACCCCCGCAGAATTTGATGAATGCCAGTGACCTACCCCCTCAATACGTAGAAGAACTATACTTACATTGTCAGTTCCTGGTCCCCAATAATATTTTGTTGCGTTAGACGTTGGTTTAGAGCTTGGGTATGGTTGCGTAACCTGAGCAGCAGTAGGACAGCCATTCCTTTTAACCCAAGCATCCATGCAAGCCTGCACGCCACTAAATGGAACCACATCATCTGACGTTCCGTGGGTATGGATGATCGGAATTGGTCTCAAGCTATTGGTATTTGGTCCGGACATTAAATAACCACTTACCGGAGCAAAAGCAGCAATTTTATCAGCTATCACGTTTGCTGCATGATAGGTCATCATTCCTCCCATAGAAAATCCGGAAAGATAAACGCGATCTCTATCAATAGCATACCGATTAGCCATTTCATTTATAATAGCCAGAATGAAATCAGTATCAGAGTTTCCCCCAAGATCCCATGAATTATTTATTCCTGCAGGATAAACCACGACAAAATTATTTGCATCAGCAACTGTTTCCCATTGTGTCTGATTTTGCTGGTATGTAATATCCTGATTTAGCCCGTGCATTGAGATAAGCAAGGGCCTGTTCTTTACAATACTTGAAGGTGCATAAACCAACATTTTCCGGGTCGTTGTTCCTACTTTCAAGTCTTCTATCTGTGCTTTCAGATTGAGTGAAACGAATAAAAAGAGAAGACCAAAAACGATCGAAATTCTAATGTGTTTTTTCATTCTAAAATAAATATCAGTTATATGTATTAGATTTGTTATTATGTGATGTCAGACCACCTCTATGAAATCTGCATCTTATCTATATTACATGGAAGATTCATTTTCAGACATCAAAATAAGTTGGGGATGGAGCTTTTTAGTCCATCCTTTTCAAGGCTTATCTATTAAATGACACACATCTATTTAACAGAAGTAAATTTATAGAGTAGCACCCCATGAGCCGGTATCTTTACTGAAAGAGCGTCATTCCATGTTGAAACTTTGCATATATTTTTTTGTCTCCACAAATCACGGACAATCTGCTTGCCGGATATTCCGAGTTTTGCAAAATCTTTGTATGACAAGTCAACTGAATCAAGGCCGAAATTACAGAAACCGACTGCTTTGGTACCATCCTCTAGTTCTTTTACATAAATGCGTAACTCTCCGATGGTTTGCAAACAGGTAGCCTGTTTTCCCAATGGATCCTGATTTACCTCGATCACCTCGTCATTGGTCAATAGATTATAGGTAAAATCATCCAATTGTTCCATATCGCAACCAATAAGCAACGGTGCTGAAAACAAACTCCAGAGGCTGATGTGCAGGTATTGCTCATCTGGTTTAAGCTTACTTTTGTGAGGATTTCCCCAACCTACAGTACCCACTACCAACATATCCGGATCATTCCAATTGCCCGGTTTTGCCCAAGCAGCCGACTTATCCTGATCCAAAGCAATATTTTTCACACTCACCCAGGTATCGGTGATATCATTGGTGGTACGCCAACAGTTGCCGCTCACCGAATCGCCCCATTTCCAAACATCCGACATGCCGTACTGGCAAAGACTGTAAACAATATCGCGAGGCTGCTGACGAAGGTAATCGCCCATTACTTTATATGGTTTGATAGCTGTCTTCAGTTCATTTCCTCCATTATATGATAATGAAGAAACCTTGTTCGGGTCATTTTCAGGCAATCCATTGATCACATTACCATAGCTACACCAGTCGTATTTCAAGTAGTCAAATCCCCATTTTGCATAGCTCTCGGCATCCTGTTTTTCGTAACCGAAACTTCCCGCACAACCTCCGCAGGTCCATGGGCCGGGGCTGGAATACAAGCCGATTTTCAGGCCAAGACCATGTACATAATCAGCAAGAGCCTTCATGTCACCAAAACGCGTGTTGGGAATAATGTATCCTGCTTCGTCACGAAACTTGCCACGTAGCGAAGGGTCTTTCGAGTCGCGGTTGTTTTCCCAAAAGTCATCTACGTTAATATAGCTCCAGCCATGATTAACCAATCCGCTTTTTACCAATGCATTGGCAGCTCGTTTTACTTTATCGGCAGAAACTTCATTCGCAAAACAGTTCCAGCTATTCCAGCCCATTGGAGGCGTAAGTGCGATACGATCTCCGCAAACGATACGAAGGCTTCTTTGCGCTGTTCCTTTTGCATTCTTAGCGGCAAGGGAAACAGTATAAGTACCAGTTTGAGATACCTTACCTGTTATGATACCCGTTTTCGGGTTTATAGTCAGACCTTTAGGAAGCCCTTTAGCCGAAAACGTCATTGGACGATCCCCGGTCGCTGTCACAAGAAACTGGAATGGGGAGCCCGGACGCACACCATAAACCTTTGGGCCTGTCAGTTTTGGGGTAGCCAATGCTTTAGGAGTCAGAATATAGGGAACATTTGAAACCGGACTAAATGTTTTCAAGGTATTTGCTCCATTGATTTCAAATTTGGCATTCGCCCAATCGGCATGGTCGTAATAATTACCGTTGCCGCCATCAGCAACGACCAACTCAAGTTTTTTCACACCATCAAGAGTTACATTACATGATTTTGCTGCATCCCCAAGAAGCATAGTTCCGCTTGACCAGATCTTCTTGCCATCGGCATACAATTCAAAATCAGCAGCCGGATCGTGTCCTTTTACTTCATCATCGATACCAACCTGAGCAGAAAACGATTTTGCTTTACCATCTAATAATACGGTCAACGAACTCACTGCATGCGTTCCGAATCCTCTTTCGAAAACCTGACCAGCGATTGTCATTGGTTTACCATCGAGTGATTTGTTCTTGGAAGGCACTCCGTATCCTTGTGTAGCAGCACTCAGGTCAAGTTGATCCAGCCATACGGTTTGAGCGCTGACACTCAATGTAAATAAGAAAAACGCCATGGCGTATAAAAATTTCTTCATCATTGTTTTGATTGATTATTAATAAGTTTTGGTATTTATGTCGCTTCTGTCAGATTATGTGAATTTACAGTTAGTTGAAAATTTCCAATCAGCAGGAGTTTTAAACGATTTACGATTTCAATCTACATACGTCTTGAAATAGTCTGCACTTCCTGTTGGATTCTTTGAATTAATTTTTGCTACAATACTCCAGTCGGGAGGCAAATCGAGAGTGATCCAGATCGCATCAAGGGATTGGGAATTCTCTGCTCCCGTTGTATCTTGCAGCCAAAACTTCCAATTTTCGTCGAAAAGCATCTCCCATTGAGAAATTTTTGACAACGCTAACTAAGACAAAAAGCAGGCTATAACAGACTGTATTATTGAGATGCGATAGCTCATTACTTTTTCATCTTATATTTGCTCTTCTATGAAAGATTATTTAGTCTGACTTGTCTCAATAACAGCTTCATAGGCTGGTTTTGGATTCAATTGTCCATCGAACAAAAGAGCATCCTGTCCACGTCGCCAGGAACGGGTGTCGCTGAGGCCCCATAAAGTTACCCGTTCGATTACGTCGGCATGACGCATGAAAATCTGGAATAGTTTTTTATATACTTCAGCCTGCTTTAGATAGTTCTCAGCCGGGATTTTTCTATCACCCTGATTCACACTAAAAGCGCCACTATTATCGCCCGTTGCAGTTACATCAAGCTCTGTAATAGAAACCTTTAGTCCCAGCGATGCGTAGTTCTCGATGGCTTTTTCAACATCTGCAAGATTAGTATCCAAATGCCAGTGTCCCTGAATTCCTACGCCAGTGATAGGTGCACCCTCTTTTATGAGACGTTTAAGCAGCAACAATGAGCTGGCATGTTTTCCTTTGTTTTCAACCGCACCCTGTTCAATGTTGTAGTCGTTGTAGTACAACTTAGCTTTAGGGTCGGCTTGATGCGCCCATTTAAATGCTTTGGTCAATACTTCCGGCCCGACAACTTTATACCAACTGAAGGTTCTAAGATTTTCTGTCGTTCCGTCACCACCATCAGCAATGGATTCATTAAACACATCCCAACCAATAATACGACCTTTGTATCGTCCTACCACGGTTTTGATATGTTTTTCCAAACGTTTCAGTGCGACTTTCTTACTTGCCATTTCGCCTTTAATACTGCGGGCCCACATTTCATCCATTGAGAGACGCGGTGCTTTTGGGTCAAAACCCATTCCTGAGCGTCTTGCCGGTTGAGGTTCTTCTGTCTTCGGGTTTACAGCTTGAAAAAACCATGTTGGAGTTTGTGAGTGCCAGCCCAAGGTATGTCCCCACACTTTTAACCCATTTTTCTGACACCAATCAACCATTGCATCGGTGGTTTTGAAATTATAAGTATTTTCAGAAGGATGAATTGGCTGCGGTTTCATGCAGTTTTCCGGCGTAACAATGTCGTACTGCGCTTTAATACTTGCCTGATAGGCATCGTTATTCGAGGTCAGATCATCAGCGCAGCCGATAAGAAATTTTCCAGCGAATGCTTGTTTTAGAGTCTTCTGTGACAATGTATTGTCCTGGCTATATACAGAG
>JAUZOF010000193.1 GCA_030706585.1 Bacteroidota bacterium | reverse complement strand
TTTTTGCCTGTTATACGACTCCTTGCCGACTCAGGTAATAAGAACATGCTTCTTCATTATTAATTCTATTGTTTTTGGGTTGGATCCATAATCGAATGATATGGCTCAAAATAAAAAGAGGATGCCCTTTTGGGACACCCTTTTTTTGTTGGTAGGAGATGGACAGCATTGCTTGTATCTACTCTTTTCTTCAGTCTTTCCGTCTAAGAGTTTTCTTGGTTCTTGCCCACTTGTTATTTACTGCTCAGTGGATGAGTAAGCAATACCTATACTGCTAAATCAAAGGGGCAAACCATTGTGATGGCTTGCCCCTTTGATATTGGTTTTTATCGGAAATGATTTTCTGTCTAAGAAACGGATATTTGATTACTGCAAACAAACTTTCTTCGATGCTATAATATTCTTATTGCTATCGAGTATCTGAATAAAGTACATTCCTTTTAGTCCGAATTGTTTAAGGCTGATTGTTGTGCTCTCTGTTTTTATGTTGTTGAGATAAACGGTTTGTCCTAAGCTGTTTGATATCCTGATATTGCCGCCATTCAGAGAATTAAAATCACTGCCGCAGTCAATTGTAACCCGGTCTGTCGTTGGATTGGGAAAGACATTAATTTGATTTGTGCTATAAATAGAAGTTACTGCGGTTGCATCACCTTTAAATAGGGTATAGATCTCTTCCGGAGTCAATACGCGGTTATAAATCTTGATATCATCAATTTTCCCGATAAAGTTATTTTCGTAAAGACTGCTGGTATTGGGGGCGCCAATAATCAATGACTTAGAGGTGCGGCTACTCGAAGTTGTATTTTTTGTGGGAGAGCTGACTGTCAGTTTGTTATTTACATACACACTGTAGTTGCCATAAAGATTGTCATAGGTAAATACGATATGGCTCCATTGGTTGAGCGGATAACTGCTGATCAGGGTGTCACAAGCCATCGAAAGAGTCTTTCTGCCAATTTTGATTTTTCCATTATTCCAGAGTAGGTAGTATCCCAGGGAGTTGGATTGTCCTCCGGAAGACATTATATACTGGTTCACCGAATTATTTATCCCATTGAAGATTGTGGTAGTCGGGTAAATGGAAACAGATATTGTCATGCTTTCATTGTCACCGATTGGATCGTCACCACACGTGATTCCTTCGCCACTATATCCATGAAATAGATAGGCACTGTTTGTCTTTCCGGATCTGTCATCGGTTAGTGATGCAAAAGAGACAACGCCATTATTCGTATTGCTTACTTCATTATTTGCGTTACCATTAAATGGATAACTTAATACTAATCCTGTAGTAGGCATTTGAGCAAAACTCATCAATGTAATCAAAAGAAAAGTCTGAGAGAGTAGGTATTTTGTTTTCATAACTTAATTGGTGATTGTATTTGACTACAAAAGTATTAATTTATACGATTAATATCTACTTAAAACCGTATATGGGGGCTTAAAGTTTACGTTTAGTCGTTTTTTACGATAAAAATCTCTTATTTAGCTACATCTCAATCCTGAAATAGAATCCTTTTTCCATTGGCCTTACAGCAATAGTTCAATGGTCAGATATTATTTCAAAAACTTATTATTTTTCGCTCCAACTTTGGCTTTAACTTTGACAATGTCGATTCCTGAGTTTAAAGTGCCGATCTCAAGCTTTCGGATAGCTCCGGTCTTAGAAAGATACTTTTATCTTTTTTGAGTCAGTCTTAACAATATAAATAGCACCTTTCCTGGCATTAAGGATCACTCCATCAGTTTGAGATTTAACCGATTGCAGCAATTGTCCATAAACGGAATAGAGTCTGATTATTTCCCCCTCGGGTACTCCATGGACAACAATTCCAGTTTCTGTGGTAAATACGCTTATAGCATTATCATTGGCAGATATATTTCCAAGTGTTATACCCTCGAAATTTACGACCAGACTTCCATTGGAAGTAATAGCTGGTACTGTATATACATTCCCGGATAATGAGGAGGTAACATCGTTCCCGTTATAGAATACCGACTTGATTTTATATCCATCCGAAGGAGTGAAGTCAAACGACGGCGTTTCACCATAATAATAGTTGAGATTCGTTGTGCCGGAACCACCCGTTTGAATGCTGAGTTTATACACTGCACGTTGAAATGTAACACTTAACGTTGAATTAGCTGTAATTGTCGGTATTGTGTACTGATTATTGACTAATTGTGATTTTACAGTACTTCCGTTGTAACTTATTGTGGATAAGCTATAACCGGCATTTGGTACAATGGTAAATGTTTTGGTTGTACCTTTTTCTATACTTACGACAGAACCATTGCCTAATGTAACATTATCAGCTTTGACAGCGCCGTTAGCTCCAAGCGATAAAGTCACTGTAAAGCTATTAGAGGTCAATCCTTTGCTGTAATCTACGATCCCATAGTTGATATTATCATAATAGTCATAGATTTTGTTAGTGATTTCGGTTTCATTGGTCGTTCCCCACCAATTGTTTTGAGCAGTAATGTTTTGCGCTGCCAGATTCTGGATATTGTATTGTATGTTATTGTAGATATCAGAAGAGTCAATTTTCATGCTATTGTTGGCTGTAACCTTAACCCCTATGGTATTATTTATGAGATGTGACTTAGAAATGCTATTGTTCCCTCCAAATAATTCAATTGCTGTTCCTTGTCCAGAACCATCTACTGTTGTTCCTGTCATTTTTAGGTTTTTGCATTTTATACCAAAGCCCGTATTATAGGTAATGGTGCTGTTGGATATTGTTGCTCCATAATCAGAATTGCTTAAATTAATGGGGGAATTAATGATTTTAGAATCCTGAATACTGAAACTATAGTAATTGTTATAGTCGGTAAAGCTTGAATTTTCAATCGTAGATTTAATTACTTGTATGTTCGCTCCGCAACAACCTAATGTGAACTGCGTATTATTAGCACTGGAATTATTTACCGTAATGCCTTTATTATAACTATCAGAGTTGATCACTGATCCTGTAATACTACTATTGTTTATATTTATCGGCTCACTTCTGGGGTATACACCTCTAACTGTGGTAGATGTTATTGTTGCATTGTTGATGACCATTGCCGCGGTAGTTTCATACCCTTTTGTATAAACTGTGGTTTTATTAAATTCGGCATTATTTATTGTTAGTGTACCGGTTGCTTTTATTGGACTTTGGCTATATTCGGATTCATCTTCTAATTGAAGTCCGTTTTTAGGTCCGGTGAATTTCAAATAGGACAATTGTGAATTACTTAGATTGGTACTTCTAAACATTATCATGGCTTTACCGGAAGTATTCCCCGTAAATGAAATCGGAGATGTTGCAGTTCCATTTGCAATAAATATTCCTTTTACCAGGATTTGATAATCGCCGGTAAAATTGATTACAACACCGGGTTCAATGGAGAGCGTTATATTTGCCGGAACTTGTACATCTCCGGTGATATTGTATGGACTGCCGGAAAGAGTCCAGCTTGTGTTGGTAAAATAAGCACCACTGACATTGGTTTGAGCAAATGTCCCGATCGTAATGAAAAATAGTAGTTGTGTGATAAGTCCTCTTAAATGTTTCATACTATAATAGTTATTTGATTTATGTATTCTTGCATTCTCCTTCACTGGGAGACTTCAGGTAACCCAGTCTGTAAAACCTCTTTTCAGAATGTGATATTTACCCCAACTCCCTCCTTGGCAGGTTGTATATATACTTGTATGTCGTTATTCCTCTCTCTGTTGAGGGCTTCACCGGCTTTATGTTCGTAGGATATTCCAGTGAAATGAGTGATCAGAGAGACAATTCCAAAAGCTAAGCCTCCGATTGTCATAATACTTCGGGTGTCTTTATCATCAACAGCAGGAGATAGACTAAGTATAAAACCACCGGCGATCTGAGTCAGAGACGATGTTAGTCGGGCATTGGCAGCTTTTATAAGATAATCTCCGGAGGAAAATGTCTGTTTTTGAACTTTGGTATTGGATTGTAGTGTGTCGGATTCTTTGTTGTTATTCAGGTAGATGGCGTCTTCCTTGATTGACCTCTTTTGCGCCATAAGAGTAGTTATGCTTAGTGAGAATAGAGCGAATAATAATAGTTTCTTCATGTTTTGGTTTATTGTCATTATGTTTGAATTGTTTGGTTATTTATCTGATTGAATAATCCGGATCAGGCGTATCTCATGATGTTTCTCTAATAATATATTCCGGCTATTTCACCGGGTAGCATTATGCTAACCGGTGAATTAAGCCCATTTCTCACCCCCTCACCATCTTCACTTCCAGCATATACATCTCCGACGCCGAAACGGTAATCGTATGTGTTTGCGTTTGATAGCCAATTTTGCTTATCGTTACCTGATAGATTCCTTCGTTAAGTGATTTAATCTGAAAGCCTCCTTTTTCTGCCGATTTCTTCACTACTACTGGGTCGATATGCCCATTAATACAGAAGGTGAAGGTCACGTCTGTTAGGGGGAGGCCTGTGTTGACATCTGTTGCGTACCCTTTGAGAGCCAATGGGCTTCCGCCTGTGAGGATTATTTTACGTGCGGCTTTGTAGCGATTGTAAAAATCAGGTTGCATCAGGTGGAGAATTTCTACCACGCTGTCGATTTGAGCAATTGCTCCATCGGCCAGATCGAAGCCGCTGTTGAGCATATTTGAACTATCCGATTGTTCCAATTGGTTTTGACGACGTACGGGGATAAAGCTTTCAAACTTTATAATTAAGGTCATATAGTTACTCTGCGAATCCACAGTCAGGAAATAGCCAGACAGACTCAGAATGTGTGGGTCTATCTTTCCATGAAGTCCTTTTGATATATTTACCAATTCGTAGTCGGATGCTGCATTTAAATCCGCTTTCTGGATCTTAGTCTCTGCCAAAAGGTTACTGTCTTTAGAGTATGAAGCATAAGCCTGGATTTTTCTGGAATTGTCAAGCGTGATCAATTCCAGTTCAGTGCGTGTCTCTTTTTTGAGCTCAACGGCCTTTCCGCTAAGTTGCAGTACACTGTTTTGCTGGATTTGCAGGATGGCATTGTCCAGTGTAGTCAAAAACTCTTCGATGTTTGGCAATAGTGCCGTAATCGCTGCATTGGCTCTGAGGAATATCCGAACTGTCAGATACATCTTCAGTTTACTCTCTTGTCTTGAAGTCATAATAATTCTATTTGAAATGTTTGATATTACAAAAGCATCAATACAAAATATGTTACGGGTCTTTTCTATAAGAATCTTTCAATTATGTTTTCACTTTAGTAATGACAATAGCTCAATAACGTTCTATGTTACCGCTGCCATCGTCTTCGGGCTTGCAGTGCTTGTCTTTGCTCGTGCAGTCATCGTCTTCGGACTTGCAGTGCTCGTCTTTGCTCGTGCAGCCATCGTCTTCGGACTTGCAGTGCTCGTCTTTACTCGTGCAGTCATCGTCTTCGGACTTGCAGTGCTCATCTTTACTTGTGCAGCCATCGTCTTCGGGCTTGCAGTGCTCGTCTTTACTTGTGCAGCCATCGTCTTCGGGCTTGCAATGCTCATCTTTGCTCGTGCAGTCATCGTCTTCGGACTTGCAGTGCTCGTCTTTACTCGTGCAGTCATCGTCTTCGGGCTTGTAGTGACTTTTTAGACTGGAGCAATCTTTGACTTGGTTATTTGCAATTCATGATTTATCTGATTGTCCTTGCAAAGACCACGTAATCGAGCCATTTTTACCTTTTGTTGCTTTAGCTTACGGCTTGTGAAAATCATATTTGAAAGAGCGAAATATACTTTAGCTATAATTCTTGAAGGGTTATTACGGTAATCGGGGTTATTTACTCCGATTTTTATAGCTAATGTATATTGAAAGGGTTATAATGTTCAAAGTTGAGGAATTAATTTCTAAATAACAAGGATTAAACAAATAATTTGTAACAAAAAAAGAGTGGATAAAGATGGGTAAGATCGGTCGCTTTGTTCTTATGTCTTAATAATAAAAGGATTATATTGAAAGATACCATTGCGGAATAGGATCTTTACAATTAAAGAATAGCCGTTAGATTATTCTGATTGTGTTTTATTCCCAATATTCCTGAAATCGCCGGTTGATATCCGGATTTAATTCTTGATATATACAATTTCCCTCAAAATATATAGATAAGAAAGGGCTGCTTATTAAAAAATAAAATGGGATATTTGTCTCTTTTGTAAGGCTATAATGAATAGATTCCTATCTTTGTATTGTTGCCACATTGGAAATATATGGCTATTCTCCTGATTTGCTGTTCATACGTAAAGAAAATCATAATAATACCTAATAGCACTACCTATGAAAAAACATCTCGTAATCTTGCCCCTGATGATTATCGCAACATTATTTCAGTTAAACGCTGTTAAACCCATCTCCGGAACCTGGCTGATGACCAAATCCATACTTAATGGACGTCTTTATCCCAATGACGGTCATTCCTATAAGCGGATAAACCCAAAAGGAACCTTCACCAACTTCAGTAAAGATTTGAGTATGGAGACTCCTTTGATGAAGGGTAAATATTTCGTGGCAAATGACTCAGTCTATTCAGAGTGGATCATCAACGATAAGTCCCAAAACCAGGAAGACAACATCAATACCTTTATATATAAGTTTAAAGGGGACACGCTCGTCCTTAAAGGCAGCTACTTTGTCGCGCTGGATCTCAATCGCGGGATTTATGGAAAGGTAAAGATGGAGCAGTCGTGGGTAAAGGCTGAGTAAATACATAAAGAAGAGGTGAAAAACCGGTCTTCCCGATTTTATATAATGTACTGAATTTTTGAGGCTAAAACCCTCATTCCATCACTCCTTCATCCCCTCAATCCTTCAATATCACCGCATTTAGGTAAGAAAATACCCAATTTGCGGTATTTCGGAGGCTTCGTTTTTGTTGTTACTTTGCAATATCAAATTAATCCAACACTAAAAAACATAACATCATGGCTAAGATTGCAAAAAACCTTACAGAATTAATTGGTAACACACCTCTTCTCGAACTGGGTAATTTCGCCAAATCCCGTAACATCGAAGCGAGCATCATCGCTAAACTGGAGTATTTCAACCCTGCGGGCAGCGTAAAAGATCGTATCGGTTTCGCGATGATCTCTGATGCTGAAGCAAAAGGAATCCTCAAACCCGGTGGTACTATCGTAGAACCTACCAGTGGTAATACTGGTATCGGACTGGCATTTGTATCGGCTGCCAAAGGCTACCGTCTCATCCTCACCATGCCTGAAACCATGAGCGTGGAGCGTCGCAACCTGTTGAAGGCTTTGGGCGCTGAACTGGTATTGACTCCGGGTGCCGAAGGTATGAAAGGGGCTATCCGTCGTGCTCAGGAACTGACAGAATCTATTCCCGGAGCAGTCCTTCTTCAACAGTTTGAGAATCCGGCAAATCCGGAAATCCACCGCAAGACTACAGCTGTGGAAATTCTTCGTGACACTGACGGCGAAGTGGATATCTTCGTGGCCGGTATTGGTACAGGTGGTACTATCACGGGGGTAGGTGAGGTGTTGAAACAACATAACCCGAATGTGCGTGTCGTTGCGGTAGAGCCGACAGATTCACCAGTATTGTCTGGTGGTAATCCTGGCCCGCACAAGATTCAGGGTATCGGTGCCGGTTTCGTTCCGGGCGTACTGAATACGAAGATTTACGATGAAATCATCACTGTGACTAATGATGATGCGTTTGAAACCGGTCGTGCTTTGGCTAAAACAGAAGGTCTTTTGGTGGGTATCTCTGC
>JAUZOF010000192.1 GCA_030706585.1 Bacteroidota bacterium | reverse complement strand
ATCGAAGAGGTGCAGGCCTTTTTTGCCGAAAAAAACAGCAGTGTGACCGAAGCGGAGAAGTTTTACAACTATTTTCAAAGCAACGGCTGGAAGGTAGGAGGGAAGACTCCGATGAAGGACTGGCAGGCAGCTGCCCGCAACTGGATGATCAATGCCGTGAAATTCTCACATCGCACAAACGATGCCCGCAGTCCGAAGCCGCCGGTGGTAGATACTACTACCACTAAAAATTACTCCGAACCGTTATGAGTCAGCAATCCGGCTCTATGCTTTCCCTGCTGCAAACCCGTGGCAGGGAACTCTTTGGCGATCGTTTCGCCATCGATCCCGATGACACGGAAATCATACAAAAGCTAATGGCTTATTTCCTGCAGGACAGCCGTGCGATAGCGCACTTCAACCTCGATCCGCACAAAGGCATTCTGCTGAGTGGTCCGGTCGGTTGCGGAAAGACCAGCCTGGTAACGCTGATTCGCAGCCTGATCCCGCCATTAGAACGTTACGGTATCAAATCATGCCGTGAAGTCACCTTCGACTTTATCCGGGACGGTTACGAGGTTGTGCAGCGCTACAGTACGCACGCTTACCGGTCGTCCGACCGTCAACCCCTCGCTTACTGCTTCGACGATCTCGGGGCAGAAAGTACACTCAAGTACTACGGTAACGAGTGCAACGTCATGGGGGAGATCCTTCTTTCCCGGTACGACCACTTCATCAAGGCCAGCATGATTACCCACGCCACCACCAATCTCTCCGCCTCCGAGCTCGAGAGCTACTACGGCAGCCGGGTACGTTCCCGCATGCGGGAGATGTTTAATCTGGTTGCTTTTGACCGGGGGGCGAGGGATAAGAGGAGGTGATGATTTTTTGTTTGACGATGTCTTTTTTATGACGCTGTCAGGTGCAGGCACGCTGACAGGTCGGTGGGGTGCGCATGTCTTTGCTCTTAATAAACAGCACTACGATCGTATACCAATAACCTGACAGCGTCGCAGACCTATCAGCGTTTCGATAAGATTGTAATGATCTTCTTTCATTATTCGTAGGTTGACGCTGTCAGGTGCAGGCACGCTGACAGGTCGATGGGGTGCGCATGTCTCTGCTCTTAATAAACAGCACTACGATCGTATACCAATAACCTGACAGCGTCGCAGACCTGTCAGCGTTTCGACAAGATTGTAATGATCTTCTTTCATTATTCGTAGGATGACGCTGTCTGGTGCAGGCACGCTGACAGGTCTTCCGGATGCGCATGTCTCTGCTCTTAATAAACAGCACTACGATCGTATACCAATAACCTGACAGCGTCGCAGACCTGTCAGCGTTTCGACAAGAAACGAATGATCTTCTTTCATTATTCGCAGACCTGTCAGCGTTAAAAATAGACCTGCCAAAGCTTAACGCTGTCAGGTGTAAACACCTCCCTCCCGCTACATTTCCAACCATTGTTCAATTGCCTCTATCTCAAGCTTTCCATTATGCATATATTTGAAATTTGCATCATCATCAAACCAACCTATAACGGATTTCCGGTATAACTTTGTTGGTTTTACCGAAATACACGACAAGTAGGAAGACCACGGATATTCCAACGGGTGTTCACAAAAGCCATGATGAACAGGATTATGATGAATGTATAAAACTACATTTTTCAAATAGACTTCGTTATCAATCTCTTTTCTCTTAAAAGGTCGTTCAAACAAATTGCCATGCCGTTCAGATACAATATTATGATTTTTGGCATAAGCATTAAACAGATGAGAAAAATGCCGGTAAGCTACCGGAGTTCTTCCTTCGGGAATAGTTGTTCTTTTTATTCCTGGCTCCGTTTCCCATTTCACCGCATCGAAATCTTCATCATTTGGAAAATCAGGTCGTGAATACTTATAAGCGATATCTTCTTTTATTCGAACCAACAAATGAAAGTGATTTGGCATCAACACCCATGAATAGGTCTCTGCTACCGGTTCGATAAATTTCGAATACAAATGCAGAAAACGCTCATAATCTTTCTCTTTACGGAAAAGATTCTCTCCATTAATACCCCGGTTATAAATATGATAATACTTCCCGGATTCAAGAATAAGCTGATTTGACATATTATTCGTTCCTTTTTTTCGTCTTGACTTTGACGCTGTCAGGTGCAGGCACGCTGACAGGTCGATGGGGTGCGGAGTGATGCTCATTCCTTCATTTTCTTCATTCCTTTAATTTTCTTCATTTCTACCTAACCCCCAGCAACTTCGCGCACCCCGCATACTTCACCGCCACAGGCAGCCCGTCAACCCCCACCGTGCCAAATTCAATCCCGATGCCCAGTATCAGACTGGTACGCTCATTCAGTACAGCCGTTTTCTCACGGGGGATCACATCGATCACCTGTCCGGGGAGGGTATTTTGCTGGTTATACCACTCCGTGGTGGCCGTAGTGCCGTACCCGTGAGCCGATTCATCCACCGGCAAATACTTCTCATACGTTTTGCTGTAATCCATGTCGGAGACCACGCCCAGCGCCACTACAAAACGGAAGTAGGGAAGTTGGGTAAAGTTTTTGATATGCAGTGACGGGATCAGTTCCGGGAGGATGATCTGCGCCTGCTGCATATCGCGGTCGATGCTCCAGGTCATGGGCATCCACACCACGCTGTCAAAGCTATTCTTCCGGTTAAAGTTGAAGCCGGCCAGCATTGCCCGGTTAGGGGAGAGGGAAGCACTCCGTTCGCCCCATTCGTGCAAGGTGTCTCCTTTCACCATTCGTAGGGCCAGAGCATTCAGTTGGCCTGACAGGTGAGGGTCAGCCAGTCGTGCCAGAGCAATGACCGAGTTGCGGATAGCGCTGCCCAGCTTTGAGGAGGCGCTCCATTCCCGGTTACTCCGGCGGGTATTTTCAAACTTCGGATCATTGTTGATTTGCTCTTTGGTGGCTCCACCTTTGTTCCGGACAATGATCTTGTCGCTGCCACGCTGTTTATAGATGGAGAGGTTGCCAAGCTGGCCGGTCATTTGCAGTGGTCCGGTGAGTTTTGCCATAATGGTGTTTGTTTTTGGTTGTTTCGTTTTTTTCTTTTACCACAGAGAGGCACAGAGTTTTACACAGAGGACCGCAGAGAATGAAAATTAGCAGATTGGTAAATTTGAGAATGTGGAAATTGAAATACCCACTTCATTCCTTTAATTCTTTTAATCCCCTTAATTCCTTTAATTCTTTTAATTTACTCTTTGCTTTTCTCTGTGATAATAATTCCCGGTCATAGTAACTTTTGTGCTACTAGCTACCAGGTTGCTGATGTAAAGATAATAGCCTGATGTTAAGAGGGTTTTACATCTATGTTTAATCCATATCTCATTTGGGGTAAGCGGTATATGGGTATGATATGGGTTGTGTATGGGGATTGGATGGGTGGGTATGCACGTTGGTAGGCCGTTGGTTAGGGAGGAGAGGGGGATTGGTCTTAATCCCGGAGGATTGGCGTAGCCAATAACCCCGGGTGTAAGACCCGCGGAATCAGCTACATCCGCATAGAATATCTTGAACTATTCCATTTGCTTGCAATCGAATCAAAAAATAGTCCTTTTTTGTTTTATCTCCATTTTGAACTGGAAATCTCATCTATGTATTTCAATTCTCTGCAATGTTTTATTTGTGAAATAATTATTCAATGAAAAGAGAACAAATAGTCTGTATTCCTGACAATTTAGATTCGGCTGAATTACTAAGTTTTTTGTATCAAAATCAGTCTGAAGAAAACCAGTCAAAAACTTCAATAAGCTTGTTGATTAAAATTTGCAAGGCCAACCTAACTGATTTTCATAATACAGAATTAATTGAAAATCTTAGACTGTCAGAAGAAGAGAAGGAATTTATTCATTTAAATAATTGGATAAACAGCAATAATCTTGTCCTAAAGGCGCGGATATGTGACCTCATGAGACATTTTGAAAAAGACAAACGCCAAATCACAGTGGTAGCTTCTGATTGTTATTACGAATCATACAATAAGATCAGAGTTGCCCAAGATCTATTCTCAGGATCTGATCAACAATCTATTCAAGCATCCTTATACGAAGATTGACTTTCTGGTTCAGGATTTACAGATCATTCGGCAGACAGCGTCGAAATATCTTGAATTATTAGTACAGATAGGACTTCAGGATAAAGTCAAAATCGGAAAGGAATACTTCTACATCAACAAGGAATTGTTTAACTACCTGTATAATGCTGTATAGATACTCCCTTTTAGTAACGGACTAAACGAGTAAGAAGAAAAGCGGTTGTGGAAATACCACACATTTAATGACGGGCAGCTCCATTGGGGCGAAGCTCGTGTAAGCGTGTGCAGAGCCAATCTTGTTTGAGCTATGTCGAGCGTTGCATAATATCACGCGAGTAATTTTTGTCTGTCGCTCATTATGGCCCATTGCTTTTCTCGTTCCTTCAGAAAAGAGAAAAATAGGACAAAAAACTTTATTCTATTTTCAATTGAAATACCATTGAATTGGGGCTGTTTGTAATTGAGCTGTTACAAATTATTTATAGATTAACTCAATCAACAATCGCTTCTACGAACTCGTCGATCTGAATTCCTTTAAAATACCTATCCGTAGAAAACTGATGCAGCTGCTCCCGGACATCTTCCCGGGTATATTTTACACCTTGCAGAGCGCTCTCAACGTATGAAAGATCACTATTATTCAGAGTAAAAGTGCCGTCAAAGTTGATATTCTCGATTACAGAATTTTTAATATCCGCACAGACGAGAAGCTCTCCTGCTGGAAATCCAGTTTTACGTTTAATGGTATATTTAGGAGAGTGCCCAAAGTTCCACTCCCAGGAACTGAATTTTTCGGTGCTGATTTTAGCCACCTCAGCCAGCTCTTCCTCACTGAACAGATATTCTTCCATATCAGGAAACCGGAGTTTCATCTGTTGCAAAATGCAATCGGTAAATTCCTCTATCGTGATCTTTTCAGCCAAATGTGGGTATATGTTGTCAACGGAACTACGCACCGATTTTACCCCTCTGGATATGAATTCGTCTTTCGGGATTTCCAATGCTTTGGATAATACACTCAGCTCGCTATTGAACAACAGGCAACCGTGGTGCATGATACGCCCGCGGATATAAGCCTGTGCATGGCCACTTATTTTCTTTCCATTGATCAATATATCGTTACGTTCTGATAAACAGACTTTCACATCCAACGATTCCAATGCCTCCATGACCGGCCCGGCAAAAGATTTGAAATCAAATTCAGAACCTTTATTCTCAGTGGAGATGATTGTGTAATTCAGATTGTTGTGATCATGATACACGGCACCTCCACCCGAAATGCGACGTACCACATGAATCCCCTTTTCCCGGACATACGGCATATTGATCTCTTCGAGTGTATTCTGGAATTTGCCCAATATGATGGACGGCTCATTTCTCCAGAGCATAAACACTTTGTCATGATGACGAAGTGTCCTGAAGCAATATTCTTCTAAGGCAATGTTGAACTGAGGTTTGAATGATTTGCTAATCACATATATCATAGAATTGCTATTGAATAATGGACAGAATATTTTTTAGTTTGCAAGTGGGCAGTTGTAAAAAAGCTGTTTTACGAAAATTCGAAAACAGCTTTTTTACATTTCAGATCATCTGATTACTTTTTCTTTTTCGGAATATGGATGGCTTCGCCCAATACATCGGCACATGCTTCGTATAACGCTTCAGAGTAAGTCGGATGACCATAAATGGTTTTGATCACTTCGTCTACGGTGATTTCCAGTTCCATCAGTGAAGCAGCCTGGTTGATCATTTCGGCAGCCGTAGGACCAACGATATGTACTCCAAGGATCTCACCGTATTTGTTGTCGGCAATCACTTTTACAAATCCGACTGTTTCACTCGAAGCCATGGCACGACCATTCGCAGCGAATTCGAAACGACCGACACGGATATCACACCTTTCACGGGCCTGCTCTTCCGTCAAACCTACCATCGCAACCTCTGGTGAAGTGTATACCACAGATGGAGCCGACGAGAGTTTGACCGAACGATGGTTGCCTTTCACGGCATTTTCTGCAGCAACTTCGCCCATGCGGAAAGCTACGTGAGCCAGCATCTTGATGCCGTTAATGTCACCGGGAGCGTAAATGCCTTTCACGCTGGTTTCCATGTATTTGTCCACTTTGATCTTGCCGCGTTCGGTTTCAAATTCCACTTCACCGATACCCTCCAGATCCGGTACACGACCGATGGAAAGCAGCGCTTTATCCGATTCCACGACATCCCCGTTAGCCAGTTTAATCTGCAGCTTATTGCGACGCTCCTCAATGCCGGTAATCGATGCCGAAGTGATAATCGTCATTCCTTTTTTCTTCAATGTACCGGCTAATACCGCCGAAGCTTCGGCATCTATGCCGGGGATGATCCGGTCCATCATCTCCACTACCGTGATTTTACACCCGAGAGCATGGAGAGCAAGTCCCATTTCAATACCCACCACTCCTCCGCCAATCACGGTCAGTGTTTCCGGAATTTCTCGTAATTTCAGCACATCGTCGCTCGACAGTACACGCGGATTATCAATGCCGGGGATATTGATTTTCGATACTTTGGAACCACCGGCCAGAATGATCTTATCGGCCTTGATGATTTGCGAATCATTGACCACCACATCTTTGTTTTTGTTGATTTTAGCCACTCCGCGGAAGATGTCTACCCCGTTGCTTTTCAGCAATGTTTCCACGCCTATAGATAGCTTCTTCACGATCCCGTCTTTGAATTTCAGCACTTTGTCCATGTCGATGGAGTACTTTGTGTTTTCCAGGATAATACCGCGAGAAGCGGCCAGCTCTATAGCTTCGATGATTTCTGCATTTTTCAGATAAGCCTTGGTCGGGATACATCCCCAGTTCAGACAGGTACCTCCGTATGCTCCTTTTTCTATAATCGCTACCTTGGCGCCCAGCTGTGCCGCACGAATAGCAGCAAAATAGCCGGCAGGACCTCCGCCGATTACTGCCACATGATAACTGTCTTCCAAACGGATCAGCGGTTTGTCACCGGTTTGAGGTTGAACCACCGGAACATCCGCTTCCTCTTCCTTGGGTTGATCGTCAAGAGATTCTCCCTGCTCACCGATATATGCGATTACTTCCGCCACAGGTACCGTTTCTCCCTCCCGATGAAGGATTTTGATCAGATATCCGGAGACTTCCGCTTCAATCTCCATGCTGGTTTTGTCGGTCATGATTTCGAGAATGATCTCACCCTCTTCCACCTTGTCACCTTCCTGCTTTAGCCATTTCACAATTTGCCCTTCGGTCATATCAATACCGGCTTTGGGCATGATTATTTCATAAGCCATATTCTTGTTTCTTAATGTAAATCCTGAAATTAGTATTTGTGAATCAGACAACACCAACCATTTTCAGATTAGCAATGTTAAGGGGTTTTCGATCAGAGCTTTCAGTTCTGTCATAAATCTGGCAGCACCCAATCCGTCAATTAGCCGGTGATCGCTGGTCAGGCTCATGCTCATCATGGGGCGTATCACGATTTCATCATTTATCACCACCGGTTTTTTCACGGTAGATGACACACTGAGAATGGCGGCATTCGGCTGATTGATGATTGCCGTAAAATGACTCACGCCATACATCCCCAGGTTACTGATGGTGAAGGTGCTGCCCGATTGCTCATCGGGAAGCACTTTTTTGGCCAGTGTGCGTTCTGTGAGGTCTTTCATTGCCACCACCAGCTCGCTGAGCGACATTTTCTCTGCATTTTTCACCACCGGTACCATTAATCCTTCGTCTAATCCGACCGCAACCCCCAGATTTACATAATT
>JAUZOF010000191.1 GCA_030706585.1 Bacteroidota bacterium | reverse complement strand
CTCTCTGCCAGCAACTCTTCCAGCGATTTGTGGTCGAAGCCCTTGTTATGGTTCTTACCCGATGTAGAGTTATAAACCACCTTCGCACCCAGCACAGTAGCTATCTGCGCCACACGGCTCCCAATATTCCCCAGCCCGATAATGCCCCAGGTTTTTCCCTTAATCTCGAAATAGGGACGGCCGTGATGGGTAAAGAGACCGCTGCGGCCGTATTCACCACTCTTCACGTATCGGTCGTAATAGCCCGTGCTTTGTGCCAATCCCATTACCAGCGAAAGGGTTAGTTCGGCCACACTGTTGGTGGAGTAGTTGGCCACGTTCTTCACCGGGATACCTTTGAGAGCTGCATGACTGAGATCAACGTTATTCATACCCGTAGCGGCAATGCAAATCAGTTTCAGATCAGGCAGTGCATCCAGCTCCGGCTGCATCAGTTTCACCTTGTTGGTGATGACCACATCAGCATCGGCACATCGCTCAATGACCTGCGACGGCTGTGTGGTGTCGTATTGTACGTATTCGCCCAAACGGGAAATGGCGGCCATGTCCACCTCCCCTACGGAATAGGCATCGAGAAAAACGATCTTCATAGGTTGTGTTGTTTATGGCACACAGATGACACAGATTTGGATCTATTGACACAGATAAGAAATCAGTGAAAATCTGTGTTGCTTGCATCTGTGTCATCTGTGTGCGAATGATTATTCAAGGAAATCCTCACGTATTGGGCTAAAAGAATCTACCAGCACACCGGCCTCCAGGCACTTCACGCCATGTACCAGGTCAGGAGCGATAAAGTAACCGTCACCTGCAGCCAGGATGCGCTTTAAGCCATCAATCTCCACTTCGAATCTCCCTGAAGCCACGTAACTGGTCTGTGAATGCGGATGCGAATGCAGTGCCCCGATAGCTCCGGCCTCAAAGGAGACTTTCACCATCATCAACTCTACATTGTACCCCAATATCTGACGACTGACGCCTTCATTGAGCGGTTCCCACGGAAGTTCGTTTTCCAGCAGGAAGGGTTTACTTTTAATCATATCTCAAGGATTAGTTTTTAACGATTAGCTTTTTGCGACGTTTGCGCTCATGCAATGTCTTCTTGTTAAAGTCATGGGACAATACGCTGATATTTCCATCCGCTTCCAGCATGGCCAGGTCAACGTCGTGAATCGATTGGCACCCGTGCTCACGCACCGTCTCCATCAACTCGTTTACCGAAATCTGTGCTTTCTTCAAATGGTCTTCATTGACACGTCCGTGATAGACCAGTAATAGCGGCTCACCCGAAACCACCTTTTGTAAAGAAGGGAACTTATACATCAGGTATTTGAGCAGATAGTTCAGGACGAACAATGTGGATGCTGCCACCAATCCACCACTCAAGGTGGCATCAGGCCCAACCATCGCATTTTGCACGGCATTACTGATCAACAACACAAATACCAGGTCACTCACCGATAGTTGCGCAAACTCCTTTTTTCCAAACAGTCGAATAGCGGTGATGATGAATACATACACTACGGCTGAGCTGGAGGCAATTGTAAGATAATTTTGGATCATGGGAGATGGATGTTATTGGGAAACGTGTGCAGTAGCAAAACGAATTCCCCTGACTAAATGTTTGCGATCAGCTAAAAACGACAAAAGCGCCGGAGGGCACCGACGCTTCTGTTACTTCTCGAATATAGCGTTTTCGTTATTGAATATCTTTTTCGCGAATCTCCACCCGACGGATCTTACCACTGATCGTTTTGGGCAATTCATCGACAAACTCGATGATGCGGGGATATTTGTAGGGAGCAGTCACCTTCTTCACGTGTTCCTGAAGCTCATGGATGAGGTGTTGGCCTGTCTGATCTTTGTAATCTTTGGCCAAAACCACGGTCGCTTTTACCACCTGCCCGCGTATCTCATCAGGCACACCGGTAATCGCACATTCCACTACAGCCGGGTGCGTCATCAGAGCACTCTCTACCTCAAACGGACCGATGCGGTAACCGCTACTCTTAATCACATCGTCTATACGACCGACAAACCAGAAGTAGCCGTCTTCATCACGCCACGCCACATCGCCGGTGTGGTAAATATCGTCATACCATGCCTCTTTGGTGAGCGCTTCATCGCGGTAATACTCCTTGAAGAGTCCCAAAACTTTTTCGCCGTGTGTGCGGATGACAATTTCACCCTGCTCTCCGTCTTCAGCCCAACGGCCATCGCCGGTAAGCAAGTCAACATCGTATTGCGGATTGACAATCCCCATCGAGCCCGGTTTAGGTTCCACCCACGGGTAGGTAGCGATGGTAAGTGTAGTTTCTGTTTGTCCGAAACCCTCCATCAGCTTGATGCCGGTCAGCTTGAGGAATTCTTCGAATACCTTCGGATTGAGCGCTTCCCCTGCGATGGTACAATATTTCAGGGTAGAAAGGTCAAAACGGGTCAGGTCTTCACGAATCAGGAAGCGGAATACAGTCGGCGGTGCACAGAAAGAGGTGATACCGAACTTCTGAATCATATGCAATACATCCACCGGTGCGAATTTGTCAAAGTCATAGACAAAAACATTACATCCGGCAATCCACTGTCCGTATAGTTTTCCCCAGACTGCCTTCCCCCAACCGGTATCAGCCAGCGTGAGGTGAAGGCTCTCTTCGCCTACATTGTGCCAGTAAGATGCGGTGATGATGTGTGCCAACGGATAAGTAAAATCGTGTGCCACCATCTTCGGATTTCCGGTTGTTCCTGAGGTAAAGTACATCAGAGAAATATCCTCGTTATCATTTGCTTTTGCAGGACGTATAAATGGTGCTGCTTCAGCAATTCCTTTGGTAAAGTCACCCCAGCCTTCCGGGACAACGGGACCAACAGACACCAGTTGCTTAATGGTCGGAGATTTGGGCATAGCCGCATTTACATGCTTTATCACCTCTTCTTCACCGACAGCTACAATCATCTTGATATCGGCGGCATTGTTGCGGTAAACAATATCTTTTTCGGTCAGTAAGTGTGTGGCGGGAATGCA
This sequence comes from Bacteroidota bacterium, assembly GCA_030706585.1. Lineage (GTDB taxonomy): Bacteria > Bacteroidota > Bacteroidia > Bacteroidales > UBA7332 > CAXXIC01. The sequence continues at coordinate 4,840 of JAUZOF010000191.1, read as the reverse complement.
GATTGCGCCAATCTTGTGCAGCGCTACAATAGAGAACCAGAATTCGTAACGACGTTTCAGAATCAGCATCACCATATCGCCATGTCCAATACCCAACGACTGGAAATAGGCAGCCGTGCGGTCACTCTGATCTTTGATTTCGGCAAAGGTAAACTTGATAAGTTCACCCGAGTCATTGGTCCAGGTCAGGGCTACTTTGTCGGGGGCTTTAGCCGCCCATTCATCTACGATGTCATAGCCGAAGTTGAAGTTGTTGGGGATATTTACCCGAAAGTTTTTGGTAAAATCCTCCTGCGATGAGAAGGTAGTTTGGTTGAGATATTTTGCTATCATTATCTATGTAGTGAGTCGTAAGTCATAAGGAGTGAGTCCATTCTTTCAACGAACACCTTATGCTTTACTTTTCATTTATCATTATTCATTCTCAAAGAATTATTGCCAGAAACCTAACCGGTTTTTCATTCAACGCCTTCATCCCATGCGGGCGTGCTGCATCAAAATAGATGCTGTCTCCCTCCTCCAGAGTGAGCTCTTTACCTCCGATGGAGATGAGCAAAGTTCCTTCGAGTACCATGTCGAATTCCTGTCCGGCATGGGCGTTGAGGTGAACAGGTTCTTTGTTGGGCTCTACGGTAACTATAAACGGATCCGCTTTCCGATTGGCAAATCCTGCCGCCAGAGACTGGTATTTATAATGCTGTGACCGTTCCACCGAAGGCCCGTGCCCTTTACGGGTCAGGTAATACGATGACATGCGTGGCTCATCGCCAAACAGCATGGCGGAGAGTTCCACATTGTAATTGTGGCAAATGCGGTGCAGAATGCCAATCGGGATATCATGTTCCCCGGATTCCAGCTCCTGGTATTCATCGTCATTAATACCACAAACGGAAGCGATTTCTGCCACCGAAATTTCCAGCACCTCACGAAGTCCTTTCAGCCGAAGTGCAATTTCCCTGATATGCTCTTCCATAATATTATGTTTTAAATATATCAACTATCAAGAATGCCAACTCAGAAAAGTGTGCTTTACGGAGCATCATGCGGAAAAGTCGAACCCGAATGAATACCTGTCATTTGCTCCGATGCAAGCGATTCCAAAATTAACAGAAAAATTGAACGCATCGGGAGAAAACGGGGATTAATCGCAAATTCAGCCTTAATTTTAAACGAATCGTGGAAAGAATGCACAAACCCATATTTTTTGAGCAGTCGTGTTGATGTCTGTTTTCCAAAAAACAAAAGCTCGATATCGTTATATGTGTGTAAATTTCTATGAACGCAAAATTTAAGCCACGAATGCACGAATATAAAAGTATTTTTCTCTTTTCCGGTTCGGAAAAGCATTCGTGTTATTTGGTCTTTATTTATTCAAGCTTGAGAAGTTTGCCTCTCAGTATTCATTTGTGTATTCTTGGCTTACTATTTTGATATATTCTGTTTTACTGAATAATTACACGAAGCTTAGGAAAATGTATTCCTAATTAATAGAATTCCCACCCTATTCGTAATAAAGTTAGAACAAAAAAGACTGCATCCGATACGAAGCAGTCTTTTTCCTGTTATGATTTGCATGAGCCAACGGCGTTATTCGTTGGGTTAGCATTTACTTAAATCTTTTATCCAGCTCGTCATTGCTCAGGATCGTCATAATCGTTTTTCCGTCCGGAGTGATGGCATGTGACGGACAAGCGAAGAGCTGGTCGATGAGGGTCTGCATCTCCGCCTCGTTTAACGGTTTTCCGTAGTTAATGGCTGCCGCTTCCGCCATGGTAAGGGACACCATGCTGTGGATCTCTTCTTTTAGGTCGCACCCTTTTTCAATCGCGTTATACAGGACGTTGTGGAGCAACTGGGGAATATCTTTACCTTCCAGACTGGCCGGAATGGCATTGACCGAGTAGGTACCGTTCCCCAGATCTCCAATCTCGAATCCCAGCAAATGCAGGTCTTCGCTCAATAGCGGCATCATCGCCGTTTCCGAAGCGCTCAACTGAATCATCTCCGGGAAAAGCACGCCTTGTGATGGCGCATGGCCTTTGCTTATATTTTCGAGATATTGGTCAAATAATACCCGGATGTGGGCCCTGCGTTGGTCAATTACCATCAACCCCGACCTGGCAGAGGTAAGGATGTAACGTCCTTTTATCTGCATCAACTGACGGGCAGTCTCTACCGGTATGTTTACAGCCGGCTGGGTGAATATCGGCTCGGGTACAGGCTCCGGCATGGCCGAAGGAATATAGGTCTCCGGTGATGCAAAAGGCATGTCCTCTTCCTCTTCGGGGGCTGAATTAAATTCAAAATCAGGCACCGGATTGTTGTTGCTGTTGATTTTAGAAGCATGACTACCCATCTCAAAATCCTGATAAAGCTTCTCCCAATTACCTGCCGACGGCATTTTGCTCATCGGGTTACGGGGCTGAGAGGTCTGCTTAAACGGATTATAGTCGTGGTTAAAATGCACTTTCGGCGGCTCGGGATGGTCGAATGACGGAGTCGGAGCAAATACCGGTATTTCCGGAGCATCTACCGTGTCGAAGTCAATCGACGGCACGGCATTGAATTTACCCAATGCCTCTTTGACTGCTGCTGTGATAATCTGCCAGATGGGCTGCTCGTTTTCAAATTTAATCTCAGTCTTGGTCGGATGGATGTTCACGTCAATCGACGATGGATCTACCTGGAAATAGAGAAAATAGGGCGGCATCTCCCCGGAGGGAAGGAGTTGTTCGTAGCAGTGCATTACCGCTTTATGAAAATAGGGGTGACGCATGTAGCGGCCATTGACAAAAAAGAACTGCTGTGCTCCCCGTTTTTTTGCCGATTCGGGCTTGCCGATAAATCCGGTAATGGAAATCACAGAGGTTTCCACATCAACCGGAATCAGGTGGTTGTTGAGGTTTTTGCCCATCAATCCGATGATGCGTTGACGGAGTCCGGACTGGTTAAGGCTTAGTGTCAATGCGTCGTTATGGAATACCTTGAACGTAATTTCGGGATATACCAATGCAATCCGCTCAAATTCGGTAAGGATGTTGTTCCATTCCACCTGATTTGACTTCAGGAATTTACGGCGGGCAGGGACATTGAAGAATATATTTTTTACGGAGAAATTACAGCCGGCAGAGCAGGAGACCGCATTTTGCTCTTCCACTGCCGAACCGGTGATGAGGATTTGAGTGCCCACCTCGTCATCATAACGGCGGGTCTTGAGCTCCACCTGTGCAATGGCAGCAATTGAAGCCAGGGCTTCTCCGCGGAAGCCCATGGTCTGTAGGGCAAAGAGGTCGTCAGCCGATGCTATTTTTGACGTGGCGTGTCGTTCGAAAGCCAGGCGGGCATCGGTAGCCGACATGCCTTTGCCGTTGTCGATTACCTGAATCAGGGTACGACCGGCATCTTTAACGATTAGTTGTATCTCTGTCGCTCCCGCATCCAGCGCGTTTTCCACCAGCTCCTTTACCACAGAAGCCGGGCGCTGGATAACCTCTCCGGCGGCAATCTGGTTGGCCACCGAGTCGGGGAGAAGATGTATGATATCGCTCATTCTTTAGACAAATAAATGCAGTAAAAAAACTTGAATCGGTTTTTGATATTTACCTGCTCCGTCGTTGGATGCGTTTCACAGGTTCAATCTTCGTATTCTTATGCCTGAAAATATCCATAGGGGAACGGGGCCGTGTCTGGCTGTACCACCTGAAGTTCTTCAGTTGCTTCTGGTTTTGTTTAATAGCCTCTTCCGGAGTCATGCTGCCGGTTACGGTAGGCCACATCTTAAGCCGTTCCAGTTTACGGTTAAGCAGCCACATCGTCAGGTAACTACTCTCGGAATGGTTTAACCCGATCATGGTGCTGTCTTTATCTAACGGGTAAAAGATGGTCTCCACATTTCCGCTGACATCCACCTTCCGGATATCTCCGTGCTCAAAATCGGCCCTCAGCGATTTTCCGGATAACTGGTTGTAAAACCCTTTGATGCTATCCAGTTGTTCGATAGCGAGGGAATACCCTTTTACCAATGCCATCTTAATGGTGCTGTCATTCATATAGGCGTGGATGGTGTCGCCCGCCAGCTGGTAGTTGGCATTCCACAGGACAGGGTCGCGATAAAGGTGCAGTATAGAGTCCTTGGATGAATACTGCAATGAATCGGATACCCCCTGTGAGTTATTGCTGAAGAAGCGCACCCGGTGAAAACCAAACAACATACGGTAGGTAGTATCCGGCTCGGTTGCCATCAGCGTGTCGGCACTGATGAACATGGTATCCGGTCGTGAATATTCCCTTGCCCAGGCCAGTTTGGTTGAGAAAGCTTTCTTGGTCTTTTCATTATAATAACCGTAATTCCCGTAAAGGTCAGCCTTATTGATAGAGTCTTTCAGGTGCATGTAGCCGAATGCCTCGCCGATCCCTTTTTTGCGGTTATAGCACAGGGTATCGCCGGTCAGCGTTTTTCCTTTGGTGACCAGTAAGGAACGGTTAAACAGCATCGAGTTTTCTTTTAGCGTATTGTACCAGCCTTTATCTGTGTAAATGGTGTTCTGGTCAGATAAGATCGTCGATGGACCTGCAATGTTAGCCACTTTTGTCGCGGTATTGTAGTGCAGGGTGTCTGAATAGATGGTCATCTTATCGTTGACAAGTTTCACGTTGTAACGAAAATCTGCAATCTTCGTTGCCGGTGAATATTGTCCATAGACAGAGGTGAGCTCATTTTGCATATCTGATATAACACCGCCGTTGAAGAAATATCCGATGTTCAACCTCCGGTCAAAGTTCAGGCTGTCCGTCAACAGGGTAACATTCCGGTTTTCCATTTTTACGTTATACCTCAGTT
>JAUZOF010000190.1 GCA_030706585.1 Bacteroidota bacterium | reverse complement strand
GCACCATTACACTGGGCCGCTACTATTTATTCTCGGGCCACGAGAGTGGGGCCGAAGATAACTGTATATTCTACACCCTCATTGGGAGTTGTTTACAGGCAGGCATTGAACCCTATCAATGGCTCAACTCTACACTCGAAAAAATCCCGACCTTGCAAAATCCAGTCAATTGGGAAGCATTACTTCCATAAATCACTAATACAAAAACAAACGGGCACGGTGGACTTCATTTCCTCCATACCCGTTTTGATGTGGTACGGACTATTTGAGAGCTTGCACAGACAATATTCAAACAACCACTATATGAGAAGTTGTAAGTTGAAAAAATAAAAACCCGTTTCCACTTTTTACAGCAGAAACGGGCCAACTCAAAAAAACATATCTATCTTTTTATCAAAACAATTTCAACCAGGGATTATCGCTCCGGAAAGGAACGGCAGGAAGCCCTTCTTTATTGATAAAGTTGGACTGCGCCGTTTCATGCCACGCAAAACGAACAGTGTAAGGATGTTTCAATCCTTCAGCTGAAACTATCACTTTATTTCCGTTTATCACGGCTTTGGCCGGAATAAATTTACCTTCCACTCCCGCTATCGTAAAACAGGTCAATGGCTTTCCATCGCGACTCATCAGCCCGCTTCCTGTGTGGGTAAATGTAATCTCGATTTTATCACCCTCCACTTTCATGCTTTTGTACATCGGACCTGATGATTCCATTTCCCGAAATCCATACGTTTTATTTAATGCAATCAGACTCAGACGGCGCCCTACCTCCCATTTATAAGGAGGATGGAGGTCAACAATACTATCCACCAAATCAGTAATGGTAGCCATACCGGTATTGGGCAATCGCAATGCCAATGCCTGCGCCTCCCAGAATTTAGGCAAAGACTCCACCGTACGACCGCGACCATCATCTCCTACAGAATATTGGTACGGAGCAATCTGTACAAAGTAGAATGGCAGTTTCGCATCACGCCAATCATGACGCCAGCTTTCAATCAACGTCTTAAATTTATAGGCATAGCGAATATCTTCGTTCAGGAAACAGCCCGATTCGCCCTGGTACCAAAGGAAACCCTTCAGGGTAAAAGGAATCAACGGCTCCACCATCGTATCATAAAATTTCCCATCCTCTCCCTTTCCGGCAGATAGCTGATCCATGATTTTACCGTCATTCATCTTTGGAGAAACAGCCAGCTTTTCAGTCTGTATCCAAGGCTCAATGCGACTGCCCGGCACAGCGGCTTCTATCATCCCGATGGGAATATTCAGTTTTTGGTAAAGTTCTTTTGCGAAATAATATCCGGCAGCCGAGAAGTCTCGTAGCGGTGCACCCGTTGCCGGTTCCCACCCTTTGTGCTCCGGGTCGGGCGACATAAATTTACGCTTGGAGATGAAAATACGGATGTTGCTGTTTTTGGCTGTTTCCAGGTCGTCTTCGACAGGATGACTGCCTTTTACCTTATCGAAAAACTTACTGTTTTTGCGCATCGCATACTCCATGTTCGACTGCCCGGAGCAAAGCCATACCTCCCCCACCAGAATATTCTCCAGCTTAATACTGTTTTTCCCCTGAATAACCATTTCACGAGCATCAGCAGAAGCTTCCATAGGTTTCAGCTTCACCTCCCATTTGCCTGAATCATTAGCAACAGCCTGTTTTTGTTGACCGGCAAAGGTTACGGTTACCTTCTCGCCTTTGGCCGCCGTTCCCCAGATGGAGACAGCCTTGCGGCGTTGCAATACCATATTGTGGCCGATAACTTTCGGCAACACCACTTCAGCGTAAAGTGAATTGCCAACTGACAGCAAAAGGCCGAATACCAGCAACGAAAACTTATTTAATCTCATGGGGTTATATTTTGTAGTTCTTTCCAATTACTATCTGGAAATTAAATTCGAAGGTAAAAGTAGAGACATTCTCACGCTGATGGTGTCACAAATTGACGGAAGAGAGTAGTTATATCAAAAAATACGCGTCATTACACCATTGGGATGCAATAACGCGTTTTTTCTGATTACAGAATCATCGGTATTTATACCTCTTAGTGACTCAAATCAATTACGCCGAGATCCTTATTAAACCCTCCTACGATATCAACGTTAATAGAATTCAATGGATTTCCGGATTGATCTTTAAACATCACCTTCCATGTTCCTGTGTACAGTCCCTGTAACACAAACAGGTTATTCCTACTTGTGTCAGACACGCAGGTCATAGTGTCAGCACCATGTATAGAACTAACATAAAACGGAACCCTGAGTGGTAATAAATTACCAAACAGCAACGACGTATTCTCCCTGATAAATCCACGGATCACCGGTTTTAGTAAATAACCACCACTATTCCCCTTGCGTACAATCGATTTTTCGGCATTGAAGTCAATGACCACAGAGTAGCTGCTATAAACCGATGCACTATCGTGGATATTAACCTTAATACCCGAAGTCTGGCCGCTTGGGGTATCCAAATCAACAATAGTATTATCACTAAGTACCAATTTATTCTCCGGCCCCAGTTTCAGTCTCATTTGTTGAATATGCTCCCCTTCATTGAGTACCACTTTTGAGAGCAAGGTATCGTTACCGTTTGTTAGTTCCATTAGATTGTAGATCCCCGGAGTGATAGGTAATTGCATCCACCCTACTCCATCAAGAGAATAACTTACCTCCTGAATATCGATGAATACAGCCTTATAGCCTTGCAGAGATGGTGCATCCGTCAGATAAAACTTCACGGTATTCTCACGATTTTGCTTATCGCAAGCAGTAAAGATCAATAACGAACAAAGAGTAATCCACAGGCATACAAAACAGACGGACATCCTTGCTAATGACCGCTTTTGATCATTATATGCTTTCATAATTTTTAGATTTTACAATTGGTGTTTCACCCGATTAAGCAACAAAAAAGAAGAAATATCTTTCAGCTGAAAGATTAATCTTTCCATAAACAACATCTCCACCTGGAGATAAAGCCCCGAAGCCCCTGAGAGAGGCGTCTTAATTCTAATTCATATCAATGAATCGTTGTCACTCCAATCTTTATCGGAAAGAAGTTCCAGTTATAAAAGAACAAATTATGACAATCATTGGTTTTGGAAAGTCAAATGACTTAACGATTCCATTTCTTCGAAAAAGGGATAATGATGGCCAATAATAACGGAATCCTGAAACTGATTTCCCAATCTATCCCCCCCTATGGCTAATAAAGAGATTCCAAAACAAGATGATCGCCACGTTTGCCAGAAAAGAGACAGCAAAGGTGATGAGGAAAATCTATAATATATGCCTGAATTTCATGGTGATGAGTGTTATTTCAATGGATTAGCATCCCTGATTTCTTCCAACCGGTTTTTCGCTACCGGTTCTTTTTGCAGAAAATCTTTTAGCCTGTCACAGATATATTCGGAACAAAGGCCGCAGCTCTCTATCTGTTTTTCAATCGCACAAGCTCTTATTTTACAGTCAAGACATCCTGTAAACAGGCGGCCTGATTCAGCCCGGCAACCATCGCAGTCCTTTACCTCTTCCGGTGTCACGACTGTGGCGTACGTCCGTTCTATTTCCCGGGCGATTGTTTCGCGCATGCCTTTTTGTTTCTCCATATCCGGCTCAATGGTAGCCAGATGTATCGGGCATGTATCACAATTGAGTCCGCAATATCCTATCATGGTAATCCGGTTAGTAGTTTGATAATAAAACATCCGCCATCAGGATTTGGTTGAAATGCAAAAGCCCCGGTACGTTGATCGTATCGGGGCTTTTTGACCTTCCGGACAAACAATTATTTTTGTTTGTTCTGGATATGTTTTGAGTAACGGTTCATGAACTTGTCCACACGTCCTGCTGTATCTACCAGTTTCTGTTTACCTGTGTAGAAAGGGTGTGAAGAGCTAGAGATTTCTAATTTAACCAAAGGATATTCTACGCCTTCGATTTCGATAGTTTCACGAGTGTTGATAGTAGATTTAGAAACAAATACATCGCCATTTGACATATCTTTGAATGCAACCGGACGATAATTAGCAGGATGAAGATCTTTTTTCATTTCCTTATTGTGAGTTTTTAATTAATAATCAATTCTTTAGCTGGTAACTTGTGAAATGGCTTGCAAAGATAGCCATTTGATTTCATTCCCACAAGGGTTTTGGTAATTTTTGAACTACAGATAAATGAGAACAGGCCAAAGAAGCAAGATGCGGGAACCAGAATTTCGCAGAAAAGTTGTTCGTCTTCTGTTCTGTCATCAGAATGGATACCCGACGGCAAAATGCCAGGCCATATTCTTTAATGGAGAATAACGTATCCTCCATTTTTCATAACCGTCACGGGATGGATCAAAGGCTTTTACCCCAATATCTACGCGTACAATGAAGTAGTTAAAGTTAAAACGAATACCTGTTCCGTAAGCTAATGCGATTTGCTTGTAAAAGCTGTCAAACTTGAAAACGCCACCTTCCTGTCCTTTGTAATCCCGGATTGTCCATATATTTCCGGCGTCGACAAAAAGAGCGGTTTCGATAGGACCGAACAGTTTGGCCCGGTACTCGGTACTCATCTCCAGTTTAATATCACCGGACTGATTCACAAAATCAGCAGATGTTCCTACCTGACGATAAGTTCCCGGTCCGAGCGAACGAACCGCCCATCCCCGGATACTGTTAGCCCCACCACCGAAATAACGTTTTTCAAAAGGCAAAATCTCTGAATTTCCATACGGGCAAGCGACTCCAAAACCAACATGCCAGGCCAGAGAGTTACGCTCATCAAATATCTTCGTACGGGCATAATCCAGCTCTGTTTTGACATATTGAGCATAATTGACACCCAGAAACTGGTAACCGTTTTCCTTTTTGGTTGCATTAAATAATTTCGATAAAAGCGTAAGGCTGTTACCGGCGCTCTCTACATTAAAGCGGAAAGAGTAGAGATTATTTTTATTTGTACCATCCGTTTGATTTGTTTTGTTGAAAGTATATCCGGTACGTACAATCAGGTGATTTTCGTAACTATAGTGCAACAAGGGATTATCAACCGGAAAATTATCGAAAAAATCGCTGGCAATCCAGGGCAGCTTGACATAATTGACATCTAATACATCAAGACTATGCCGGATACCGTTACGACCGACACTCCATTTATACCGCCATCCACCACCGGCAATGATACGGGTATACTCCGGGCGTTGCTGGAAATTATAGGACCCGGTAAGTTCTGAAACCGCTCTAACCCGTCTTTTCACCTCCGTCTTCAGCAAGGGAAAAATAAATTTGGGAAAAGAAAGCCCCATATCCGTTGACAACTCGGTGAAATTAGCATTGATGGAGGTACCTGATAGTCGTTCATAAGCCCCCCGTACCTTTGCCGAAAAGGTTTCCGAGCCTTTAAAAATATTACGATGCTGATAGGTTACGCTCACTGCCGCACCTAAGTCACCGGCAGAGTTTGTTCCTTCTACTTCAGTCGAAACGGATTGCGGCTTTCCCGGAGTAATCAAGAGGAAGCAGTTCAGGAAACAGGAATCCCCTTCATATACAGGTTCAAAACGAATATTGATGTATTTGATAACCTTCAACCGACTAAAAGAGGAGTAAGTCAGCTCCACCAAACGTTCATTATATGTTCTGCCAGGACGTAACAGACAACTGCTTGTTAAAACCTTCGGACGAATCCATTGCTTTTTCCCGCTGATAATATGGTATTTGTTGTACAACAACGTATCTACTGCCAAAGTAGTCGCCGTACTTCCCAAACGGGACTGTTCTGATTCGGTCTGAATGTAAACGTTCTTGATTTTATATACAGACTGTTCTTTAAGCGATTGGGAGGCGCTTACTTTCCTTTCAGCCGGAAAAAGCTGAAACTCCAGATCGACCTGGTTGGTATTCAGTGAAGAATCGGCTACATAGCTAACCAGATCCTTGTCAACACCAAAATAGCCCTTGTTTCGCAACAAAGAGACAACACGCTGACGTTCCTGTTCCAAAAGCGAACGATCAAAAAGCACATTCTTCTTCAACAAAGTGTTAGCTGAATCCGATTTCACCAACGAATCAATACGGGAATCTGCGATGTAATATGTCAACTTTCTGAGACGATAAGGCTCTCCCGCTTTTGCCAGATAAGTAACTATCGCCCTTTTTTTCTTCCTGACCACGTGCGTTTCAACCTTTGCATTCATATAGCCCTGATTGACCAACGCTTTTTCCAGATCATCACGTGTGCGCTCTGACAGTTCATCATCAAGCAGCACCGGCGGATTCCCTGATTTTCGGAAAAAGCGGTTAAACCATTTGGTGGAATCTTTTCCCGAAAAGTCATAGATATAGAGCGAGGTGCGAAACAATCCAAAAACCCGGTAATTGGGCTCTTGCTTGATATAGTTTTTCAATGCTTCGGGTTTGATCTCTTTCCGATCAATTTTGAGCTCAACTTTATCGAGCAAAAGGCGATCTTCCGGGACGTATTTGGTCAGACTACAGGAGGCCAGCAGTCCGATCATGAGCAAAAGCAGGTATTTTACGGGATTATTCATAGGAGAAGTCGACCGGTGGAATGAGCAACCGACCTGATTTTATACTATTTTTGCAACAAAGATAACGCATTGTGCATTTTTCTCAACACCTTCACGATAATAAAATAGGCTGTTGACTCATTGTCACTTACTTAATCATGCTGAGTAAAAATCAAATTAAATTCATACAATCCCTCCAGCAAAAGAAATACCGCAACGAATCGGGCTGTTTCATCGCGGAGGGAAATAAGCTGGTAACCGACCTTGCACCGGCCTTCGACTGTGAATGGCTGGTTGCTACTGACGACTGGCTTTCCGCTCATTCGGATGTAAAGGCAAATCTGATATTGCCTGCATCGAAAGATGAACTGGCAAAGGCAAGTGGACTGACCACCCCGCAGGATGTGATAGCCATCTTCAAAAAGCCGGAGTACCAATTCTCCCCTTCCGATCTAAAAGGCAAGCTCACCCTTGCTTCCGATCACATTCAGGACCCGGGCAATCTGGGCACTATTATCCGCCTGGCTGACTGGTTTGGTATCGAACAGATCATTTGCTCGACGGACACCGTAGATTTGTACAATCCCAAAACCGTGCAATCGACCATGGGGGCATTGGCACGGGTAAAAGTCCATTACCTTCCTTTGGCTGAAGTTTTAAAGCAAACACAAATCCCTGTTTTCGGTACCTTCCTCGATGGAGAGGATATGTATAACACGGATCTTACGGAAGAGGGAATCATCATCATGGGAAATGAAGGAAACGGCATTTCTCCTGAAATCGAAACCCTGGTGACTAAAAAGCTCTACATTCCCAACTTTCCGGAAGGACGTGAAACATCGGAGTCACTGAACGTTGCCATTGCGACCTCTATCATCTGTGCCGAGTTCCGTCGCCGAATGAGAAAATAAATAGTTGATCTTATGATAAAGTTCCCCAACGCTAAAATAAACCTCGGGCTGAATATTGTCTCCAAACGCCCGGACGGATACCACAATCTGGAGACCATCTTCTACCCCATCGGTATCAAGGATGCCCTCGAAGTGGTTCCCTCTCAAACCGGAGGCGATAAACTTCACATCTCCGGCATTGAAGTGGACGGCCCAACTGAAAACAACCTCGTGATGAAGGCCCTGCGCCTGATCAAACGCCAGTACATGATCCCCGACCTCGACATTTACCTGCACAAGCAGATTCCGTTCGGCGCCGGGCTGGGTGGCGGCTCTGCTGATGCGGCGGTGATGCTGTTGCTGCTGAATGAACTGTTCACGTTGCGTATCCCTGAAGAGACGCTGATCACAATGGCATCGGGCATTGGCGCCGACTGTGCTTTTTTCATCAAGAACAAACCGGTCTTTGCCCGTGGTATCGGCAATGAAT
>JAUZOF010000019.1 GCA_030706585.1 Bacteroidota bacterium | reverse complement strand
TCCCGCATCGACCAGTTGCCGCAGGTAACAGAAGCCAAAGCAACCAAATCACCAGTTCAATATCAGTTCAATGCACTGGATTTAGCCTATCCGACCCAATGGAAGACTATTCAGCCTGAGAAAAAGATGGGACGTCCTGATTTCTCGGAGCAGAAAGGGTACGTCAACCTCGGCGCAGGTGCACAAACCAACACGTATGGCAATGGTGGATTCCTGTTGGTCAATGATGCGGCCAATAAACTTTCGCTTACATTTGACCACAGACTCATCAACGACACCCGTAAGATCAAACAAACCGGTGATGAAAACACTGTTTTCTCTACTGACAATGCTTTGCAGGGAAATTATGGTCATGAATTCGAAAAATCAGCCCTTGAAATATCCGGTGGCTACAAACATTCGGCATTTAACTACTTCGGACAGCCATCTGTTGTCCTTGAAACCTTTGCTCCTGTCACTATTTACAACGATCATCAAATCCATAACCGTCTGTTTTTGCAAGGAGAAATGCATTCTCTGGAAGACAGCGTTCTGGAATACAAAGCAATGGTCAAATACGGATTTCTCGGTAAAAAATTAAGTGCTATAGATAGCCTTAGCGGCAACCGGGAGCATCACATCTTGATTGAAGGTGAAATCTCCGGCAGATTCATGGAAAACTCCCGCATCGGACTGGACTTTGGATTGAATAATTTCGTTTACCAGACTGACAAAGCGCTGGAAGTGGAGGAAATATACAAACCGGAGAACTATGGTTTATTTGAATTTACCCCGCACTACGATATAGTAGGCGAAAAATACAACGTGCGTTTAGGTTTTAAATCCGAATTTGAATTCGCTAAAAAGAATGTGATCCACTTAGCCCCCAGCATTTCAGGCAAATGGGAATTTGCAGACCGTTTCTTTTTGATTGGCGAGTTGGGTGGAGGTTCGAAAGTCTATTCATTCGAACAGGCCGATGCAGAATACCGCTATCTCAATCCGGCCATGCGCCTGAAAGATACTTTTACCCCACTTGATGCTACCATCAGCTTCCGCACCAATGCTGTACCGGGTTTCGGATTTGAATTGCTGACCGGATACAAATCCGGGGAGGATTATTTCATGACTTCGGAGCAAACCGGCAACAGAATAAACGTGCTGACTCCGCATCAGACTGAGATCAAACAGACCAAAATCGGATTATTGGCTGAATATAAATATGATAAAATCGCCGACCTGACATTCAAACTAATGAAATACAGCTATAAAGTTGATCCGGAAGAAACAATCACTGCTAAAACCAAAGCCTGGGGAAAACCGGACTTCGAGTTATCTCTTGACGGCGATTTCCACCTGACTGAAAAGGTTTCTGCACAAATGAATTACTACCTGGCATCGGGCAGATACGCTTTGGTGAATGACGAAACCGTATCCATGAAGCCCATCAGCAGTCTGAACATCGGCAGCCGGTATGCGTTCAATAAAAAAGTCTCTGCCTTTGCTCAATTGAACAACCTTTTGTTTCAAAAATATGACCTTTGGTACGGAATGCCTGCCCAAAGTTTCAATTTTATAGCAGGTATCGGACTTACCTTTTAATTTTTAGTTACTTTTGTGCGCTTTCCAACTAGAAGGGAAGCCTTGGGCGTGATTTTCGTGACAGAAAAGAGCGCTCATTCATTATCTGAAAACAGCAGAACCAGACCTATGGTAAAAAACTTAGTCATTGTTGAGTCCCCGGCCAAAGCCAAAACGATTGAGAAGTTTCTTGGAAAAGATTTCAAGGTTTTATCCAGCTACGGACACATTCGCGATTTAAAAAAGAAGGATTTCAGTATCGATATCCCCAATCACTACACTCCTATTTACGAAATTCCTAAGGAAAAGAAGAAGCTGGTGGATGAATTACGCGACTTATCGAAGGAGGCAGAGACCGTATGGTTGGCTTCCGATGAGGACCGCGAGGGAGAAGCCATTGCATGGCACTTGTATGAGGTACTGGAATTGAGTCCGGAGAAGACAAAACGCATTGTATTCCACGAGATTACTAAAAATGCCATCCTGCATGCGATTGAAAATCCGCGCGGCATCAACTTTGACCTGGTAAATGCGCAACAGGCACGTCGCGTGCTTGACCGTATCGTAGGTTTTGAGCTTTCACCGATCCTTTGGAGAAAAGTGAAGCCCGCTCTTTCTGCCGGACGCGTGCAATCAGTTGCCGTGCGCCTGATCGTAGAGCGCGAACGCGACATTCAGAAGTTTGTACCCGAAGCGGCTTATCGTGTAATCGCTCTCTTTTTGATTCAAAATGAAAAGGGTGATACTACAGAGCTTAAAGCAGAACTTAACCAACGTCTGCAAACGAAAGAAGAGGCGCTTGCATTTCTCGAATACTGCAAAAACTCCAATTTCCTCATTGAAGATATTACTACACGCCCGACGCGTAAATCGCCGGCGGCGCCTTTTACCACTTCAACCCTGCAACAGGAAGCTGCGCGCAAGCTGAGCTTCTCTGTATCGCAAACGATGATGGTGGCACAGAAGCTTTACGAATCGGGACACATTACTTATATGCGTACCGACTCGGTAAACCTCTCTGACCTGGCGCTCAATGCAGCTAAAGCGGAAATCCTCAATACAATGGGCGAGAAATACGTCAATACACGCCAATACAACACCAAATCAAAAGGTGCTCAAGAGGCGCACGAGGCTATCCGTCCAACCTATATGGACAAACCGACCATCGAAGGTACGGCTCAGGAGAAAAAACTCTACGATTTGATTTGGAAACGCACATTAGCTTCGCAAATGAGCGATGCCGAACTTGAGAAAACCACCGTAACCATTGGCGTTAATGAGCACAAACTGAACTTTGTGGCAACCGGTGAGGTGATTAAGTTCGACGGATTCCTGCGCGTTTACCTTGAGTCAAACGATGACGAGAATGAGAAAGACGATGACAGCAGCTTGTTGCCTCCAATGGCTGTGGGCGAACTGTTGAGCCTGAAGGAGATCAATGCTACCGAGCGCTTTACCCAGCGTCCGGCCCGTTTCTCTGAGGCAAGCCTTGTTCGCAAACTGGAAGAGCTCGGTATTGGCCGTCCTTCTACCTATGCGCCGACCATCTCGACCATCCAGAACCGCGAATATGTGGAAAAAGGAGACAAAGAGGGAGTGGAACGTTCGTTCAATGCCCTCAAGCTGAAAAATAATAAGATTACCGACACAACCAAGACCGAAACTACCGGTAACGATAAAGGAAAACTTTTCCCAACCAACATTGGCGTGGTGGTAAATGACTTTCTGACCGAATATTTCCCCGATATCCTCGACTTTAACTTCACCGCTAGCGTGGAGAAAGAGTTTGATAACATCGCCGATGGAGATATGGAGTGGACAGAAGCCATCGACACCTTCTATAAATCCTTCCATCCGGTGGTAGAAGCCACTGCGGCGGTTAAAACCGAACGTAAGGTGGGTGAACGCATCATCGGAACCGATCCTAAGACCGGTCGCCAGGTTTCAGTGAAGATCAGCCGTTTCGGTCCTGTAGTACAAATCGGTACAGCGGACGAAGAGGAGAAGCCAATCTTTGCTTCGCTGAAGAAAACTGAGTCGATGGAGACCATTACCCTCGAAGCGGCGTTGAAACACTTCGAACTGCCACGCACTTTGGGCGATTTCGAAGAAAAAACTATTACCGTTGCCAGTGGACGCTTCGGTCCGTATGTGAAACACGACAATAAATATGTTTCAATCCCGAAAGGCGGCGACCCAATGACTATCACACTAGAGGAAGCCGTTGAATTGATTAAGGAAAAACGCATCAAAGAGAGCCAGAAGCACATCAAGGCCTTCGAACAGGATGCTGATCTGCAAATCCTCAACGGACGATGGGGCCCATACATCGCTTATAAAAAGAAAAACTTCAAAATTCCGAAAGATAAAGTTCCGGCAGACCTCACCTTCGAGGAGTGTATGGAGATTATCAACAAGAAATAATGAAAAAGGCGGACGCAGGTTCGCCTTTTTTTATGTCTGCTTCATTCCCCCTGCGACTCTAAGTCGCAGGGGGAATAATTTGATCCATTTACCTCCCCTCTTTATCCATTTAGGCGCACTTCCTTCCATTTTATGCCTATTATGGATTGATTTATCCGCTCTACAAATTGATTTATGTACAAATGGAAATCATTTGTATCCATTTGAAAACCATTTATGTCCAATTGAAAATCATTTATCCCCATTTCATTTCAATATATTCACACTATGAAATGATTTATCTCATCTCGGAAATGATATGAGCCCAATTCGTTCTGATACATTCACAATCCATTATAATTTATTCAGGCTTCGAACTCATTTGTGGCATCTTTGAAATGATTTACCCGCTCTAAGGATTGATTTACTCATGCTTTTCATTGATAAATACATATTCTGATGCAAAATGCGCCATCTCAAAAATGATTTAAACTCATTTTCTCTACTAAAATCCGCATTTTAGAATAAAAAACCAACCATTTTGTTAATGTAATATTGTTTCATATAAAATATATCCCTATATTAGCTGCGTAAACCAAAAAACTTAATACAATGAATAGTATTCAAATGGACATGGAAAAGATGTATGGTCTCTCCATCAAGCATCTGGAAAGTTATTCTTTCATCTTTACAGAAAACAAACCGCTAAATGATGCGCTCACTATTGCAAAAGCGAAACATAAGCTGATTAGCGATAATTCGCAGAAACAGTCGATTGTCAAAAAGGGGATTGTTACAGACAAAAGGAACCAGATACAGGTTGCCGCAAAGAGTGCATTTAAAGTATGTAACCTGCTCGTGGCTTTTGCCGTCTCTCAAAACAATCAAACCCTCAAGGAGCAAGCCGACTACAACTTTTCAGAACTGACTACCGGTCGTGAAAATGAATGTATCAAACGTTTCAGGCTTATCCTCAAATTTGCAAAAGACAATAAGGAGGCCTTATTGGAATATGGCCTGACCGAAGATAAAATTTCCTCCTTCGAGCAAAAAATCGAGGATGCAGACTCTTCCCTGAGTCTTCCAAGGCAGGCTACAACCGCCAGTTCGACAGCGACAAAAACCATTGCGACACTCTATTCGGAGATGTACACGCTGTTTAAGGACACTATCGACCGCCTGGTGATGCAATATGATGAATCACACCCTGACTTCTATTACGAATATCAGAAGGCCCGCACCATTATCTCGGGATCCGGTGGCCGAACTTCAAAAGGCGATAACAACACCCCTCCTGCCCAATAATACATTGACAATAAACTCCGGCCGGACATCTGGTTCAGCCGGAGTTTATTCATTTATAATCGTTATTCTTTCACTTATCCGCAACAAAGTCTCTACTAAAAACAAATACAACTCACATCTTAAACATTTACCGTTATGAAAAAGCTTATTCTTTCCTTTGCACTTTGCACAATCGCCGTTTTATCTACTCAAGCCCAGACCAAACACGACCGGGTCGTCAAACTCATCCATCTGATGCAGGCTGATGAAATGATCAACAAATCTTTCGAAGGCATTTCTGCCACCGTCATCCAACAAGCCCAGTCCGAAGCCAAAGATTCGACGGCTAAGGAAAAAGTCAAAGTGATGATGGAGACCGTCATGAGTGCCGCTAAAGATATGGCCAAAAAGCTGATCAATGAAGATATGGTGACGCTATACGAAAAGTACTTTAACGCAGCCGATATCGAGAGCTATATCCGTTTTTACGAAAGCCCAGCCGGCAAAAAGATGGTCGCCGTGCAGCCGGAAATGCAAAAGGACCTGATGAACGTCATGTTTAGCAAATACATCCCTGAATTTAAAACTAAAATCGAAGCGAAAGCGAAGGAAATGAAGGAGGGGGAGAAGAAGTAAAGAGATAAAAAACACTCATGTCACACAAATATAAAAAACAAGATGTCTGAATTTGAACCAATTAGACAGCCTATTATACTTAACCCAAATGAGGCTAGGACTAAGGAAATATTACTTTTACAACCTACGTATCTATTAGATGAAAATAATTTCAACAAACTAATAAAAGGTTCATCTGGATGTAAAGATTGGGCTCAGAAATTTTTATTTATGTCTTTAGGATGGATATTTAAAATCGTTAGTGCATTTATCGCTTTCTTAATTGCATTCAATGCCTCTAAGAATAAAGAGAATATTGAAATCGAAGTCAAATCATGGGAATATATTTCAGTTGGATTAGGACTTTTTGTTTGCATCGTCCTTTATATAATTGGATGCTTTGTAAAAAATGAAAGAGATAAACTTATCGAGTCTATAAAAAATCATTTTCGTAAAAGTTAAGAGAAAAACATGGCTGTACAATCTATTAATCAAACTTTACCACAAGTATACAAACAATATCATACAATCATTATATGTGGCAACACTTTCAATAATGTAAAGTATTTAATTGACGATAATGGATTTATCCCTTTATTAATAGGAGCAGGTGATATTCCTAGATTATGGATGTATACTCGAAAAGATAATAATGCAATTGCAATAGTAAAAGATAGTTTAGCCATTCATCCGGCTATTAAAGTGAATATAATTAATAGGAATAAATCACTAACAATAGAAGTATCTCAAGCGCCCAATTCAGAGCCCATAAAAATGTGCGATATTGATTTTTCTAATGAAATCCCCAATATAAATCAAATTAATCTAAGACCATTAGGTTATAATGTTTATGGCGATAATAACTCTTTATTTATTGGGGAACAAAAACTAACAGGAAATCACATCGAAAATTTACAATCTTTAATCAAAATAGAGCAGTCAAAATAATCAAAATAAATTTTGCTCTTATCGCAAGTATAGAAAAGTAACTTCTGGTTCAAGTTTTCAAAAACTAGACCTAAAACAAAGACTATCTAAACTATATCAGACCGAAAAGCGGCTTAGAGCCGCTGTTCGCTTGCCGCAGAAAGATTCGAGGCGCACACCGGGCAGCGGCTTCAGGCCGCTTGCCGGGTTTTACAACTCCGACAAACAAATCATTATGAAGAAATTATATTTCAATCTTGTTCTATTTATTCTCATTCCTTTTTTAGGAGCTCATGCCCAATCCAAAAATCTCTCTTTTTTCGGAAGTTATAATAAAGGATATGGGAATATAACCTCAAAGGTAAGTTCAGACCTTTATTATCCGGCTAAAGATGAAGTAGAGAAACTCCGAAACGGCAAGACCAATCAATTTGAAGTCGGTGCTTTTTACAAACATGTTGGATTGGGATTTATACATAATGGATATAGTAAGAATGCCTCAACAGACTTTATCAATACCGACTTTAACGGTGATGGTATTACTGATGCCGGAGAACTTAGCGACAATCTCAAGCTGAATTATAATGGTGTAGAGCTTCTGTATAAGTTTAACGTGTTCAATAACAAAGTCGATGTAATCTGGAAATATGCCATTGGCGGACAGAATTATTCCTTGGATAAGAAAATACAACTTATTCAAAATTCAAACCTAAGCATTAGTGAATTTACTTTCGATAAAACCATCTTTACCTCGCTTGTCGGTGCCGAAATCAATTATCACATTTTCAAAATGCTCAGCATTGGAGCTGAAGTTTCGCTTTTACCGGGAAATTATAAGGATCTGAAATCGGGTAATAGCTACTATACTGCGAAAGATAATGTCAGCAGGATAAATACCGGATTAAAGGCGACGGTGACTTTGTAGTTGAGCTGTTTTCTCTTCATCGCTGTATTTTCATAACGCGACAAGCGGCTTTAAGCCGCTGTTCGCTTACCGCAAAAAGATTCGAAGCGCACACCGGGCAGCGGCTTCAGGCCGCTTGCCGGGTTTAAACTCCAGGAAAGACGGTACACGAAAAACAACAATAATAAGTCCCTATTTTCTACCCGTATAATCATTTATGCGACAAGCGGCCCGAAGCCGCTGATCGCTTGCTAAAAACACAAAACCGGCTTCAGTCCACTACAGACTGAAGCCGGTTTCCGTTATATCACAATTTAAAACTATTTCTTCGCTTCTAAACCCAATTGGGCAGCCGTCTCGTACATAAATTGCAGGGCTGCCTCCCGCTCATTGGGGATAATACCATCGAGAATCGCATCCTTGATCGCTGTTTTGAGCGTTCCCACCTGGCGACAAGGAGCAAGTCCAAAGATTTCCATGATCTCCTCTCCCGTTACCGGAGGTTGCATGTTGCGGATGCGGTCTTTCTCCTCCAGCTCCTTCATCTTCAGGCGTACCAACTCGAAGTTTTTTAAGTGTCGGCGTACCTTATCGGGATTTTTAGAAGTTATGTCCGCTTCACAGAGCAACATCAAATCATCAACGTCATCTCCCGCATCAAAAATCAAGCGACGTACCGCTGAGTCCGTCACTTCATCCTCCGAAAGCACGATCGGGCGCATGTGGAGGCCTACCAGCTTCTGCACATACTTCATCTTCTCGTTCATCGGCAGCTTCATGGTGCGGAAAAGGCGTGGCACCATCTTCTCCCCAATGAAGTTGTGGTTATGGAAGGTCCAACCGAGCTGTTTATCCCAGCGTTTGGTCACCGGTTTGGCAATGTCGTGCAGCAAAGCCGCCCAACGCAACCATAGATTGTCGGTTTTGGCAGCCGTATTATCAAGCACCTTCAGCGTATGGTAGAAATTATCTTTATGACCACGTCCCTCCTTATTTTCAACGCCTTTAAGTGCTACCAATTCGGGCATGATAATCGGTAAAAGACCGCATTTATCCAGTAAAAGGAAGCCGATGGAGGGTTTATGCGAAAGCATGATCTTATTGAGCTCATCGGCGATTCGCTCTTTCGAGATGATGTTGATGCGCTCCTTATTGCGGGCAATCGCCTCGAAAATATCCTCCTGTATATGGAAATGCAGCTGCGTGGCAAAACGGATAGCGCGCATCATACGCAGCGGATCATCGCTGAAAGTAATATCGGGATCGAGCGGAGTGCGGATATTTTTATTCTGCATATCCTCCAACCCGCCAAAAGGATCGACCAGTTCGCCGAAACGTCCTTTATTCAGACAAATGGCAAGGGCATTAATGGTAAAATCGCGACGGTTCTGATCATCTTCGAGAGTTCCGTTTTCCACAATCGGCTTGCGTGAATCCCGATTGTACGACTCTTTGCGCGCACCCACAAATTCGATTTCAATATCCTTGTATTTCACCTGTGCAGTGCCGAAGTTTTTATAAACAGCGAGCGAAGCACCACGGCCAATCCGTTTCGCAACGGCTTCAGCCAACGCAATACCGCTTCCTACAGTCACCACATCGATATCTTTCGAGGGGCGGTTCAGGAAAATATCGCGTACATATCCGCCAATCACGTAACATTCCGTCTGCAACTCATCGGCCGCTTCCGAAACGAGGTGAAAAGCTTTTTTATCTAAGTATTTCTGTAATTGTTCTGTTGATTTAATCATTTCTGATTCCGTTTGTGAGGTGCAAAAGTACAACATTTCCACCGGACAATGCCGGCAGGGTTGGAAATAGTTGTAATTTTGCTCCGGTGAATGAACGCTAGGGAGCTAAGTCGCAAAGGGAAATGAATATCTCTACAACAGCCCCTAAATCCCCTAAAGGGGACTTAATGAGTGCTGAATATCAACAAATCTGCAAAGGTCAAAGCTCTATTAGCAAAATAAAATTCAGGTTACAACTGCTGCAAAAGTCCCCTTTAGGGGATTTAGGGGCAGAGAATTAAAAATCACAATGCTAAAAACCCAATTTATCCCCTACCAACTCATCTTTAAAAAGCCCAGCGGCACTTCCCGCGGGGTATTAAAGACCAAGGAGACCTGGTTTGTAAAGATATGGAACGAAGAAACGCCCGAATTGTTCGGTCTGGGCGAATGTGCTCTCTTCCGGGGACTCGGTTGCGATGACCGGCCCGATTATGAAACCGTTTTACAAAGCCTTTCACCCGATTTACCTCCTCTGGAAGAACTTCAGACCCGATTGATCGATTTCCCCTCCATACTTTTCGGCATTGAAACCGCGCTCTGGGATCTGCAAAACGGAGGCAAACGAATCATACACCCGTCTGCATTCAGCGAAGGGAAAGACTCCATCCGCATCAACGGACTAATCTGGATGGGAACGAAGGAAGAGATGCGCGCACAAATCATAGAGAAGCTTGAAAAGGGATTTACCTGCATCAAACTCAAAATCGGAGCCATTGATTTCGAAGCGGAGATGGATTTATTGCAATCCATCCGCAAAGAATTCTCAGCCGACCGCATCGAACTACGGGTAGATGCCAACGGAGCCTTCTCACCGGTAGATGCACTGCAAAAGCTGGAGCGTTTATCCAAGCTAAATCTTCATTCAATCGAGCAACCCATTAAAGCTGGACAATGGGAAGCCATGGCACGCCTCTGCAAAGAGACACCTCTTCCTATCGCATTAGATGAAGAGCTTATCGGAGTGAATCATTCTGAACGCAAAACCCTTTTACTGGATACAATCAAACCGCAATACATTATATTAAAGCCCAGCCTGCACGGGGCTTTCATCGGTAGTCGCGAATGGATTGATTTAGCTAATGAGCGAAATATTAATTGGTGGATTACCTCTGCCTTAGAGTCTAATGTCGGGCTGAATGCCATCGCGCAATGGTGTTATACCCTGCAAAATCCAATGCCTCAAGGATTGGGAACTGGCCTGCTTTATACCAATAACTTCCCCTCTCCTCTTACGCTGGAAAGTGAACGGTTATTTTACAAGAAAGAGAATCTGTGGGATCTTTCATTGTTGACGGCACACAAATAATAAGGAGTATTTATTGATTTAGAAAATTCGTCGAAAGTAAAACCTAACAGGTTTTGAAAACCTGTTAGGTTTACTCTCAATATATCATCCTACAATTTATTGAAGAATAAATGCAACTGACCATAAACCAAACAACATATTCACAGCAGCAATTCCCCGCTCTGATTGAAGAGAAAAAACAGCAGCAACTCCCCGAATGGGAAGCGGCATTCTTCGCTTTTCTCGAAAAATGGATGGATAACAACGATACCGTCCCCGGACAAACATCCGGTTCTACAGGCACGCCCAAAAATATTGCGCTTTCGAAACAAAGTATGATGGCTTCGGCTCGTTTAACCAACGACTATTTCAAATTAAAAGAGGGTGACACTATTTTAATGTCGCTTTCGGCCAATTATATCGCGGGAAAAATGATGGTTGTACGAGCCTGGATTTCCGATCTGCACCTGATTGTGACAGAACCAGCCTCAACTCCCGAAATACCTCAACGGGTAAAGTTTGGAGCGATGGTACCCATGCAAGTAGAGAAACTGATGAGCAGCGAATCGGGCCGAGAAACATTGGAACAAATCGAAACCCTGATTATCGGTGGAAGTGCCGTTCCATTCGCCCTCGAACAACGACTAAAGGGAATCTCTACCGCCTGTTATTGCACCTATGGGATGACGGAAACGGTTTCACACATCGCACTACGCCGCATCAACGGAACTGAGGCGAGCGAGCAATATTTTGCCCTGAGAAATGTCCGATTCGAACTGGACGAACGGGGATGCCTGGTAATCTTTGCCCCGCATTTACAGGCTGAACCCTTCGTTACGAATGATTTGGTGGAATTATCTTCACCTTACCGCTTTCGCTGGCTGGGACGCTTCGACAATGTTATCAATTCAGGTGGCATCAAGCTTTTCCCTGAAACGATTGAGCAGAAACTTTCACCGGCAATTCCTCAACGTTTTTTCCTGACTGCCTTTTCCGATGAGATATTGGGACAAAAATTGGTATTGGTCATTGAAGGGGAAGAATATACCGAAGCTGAAAATCAAGTATTGCAGGAATATTTTTCAAATCATCTCTCTAAATACGAAAAGCCCCGCCAAATCATTTTCAGAAAACGATTTAACGAGACTTCTACGGGGAAAGTTAAACGGGAAATCTGACGTTTTATATCACAGAGGACAAGGGAGAACGCAAAGAGGGCCACAGAGTTATTTTTCTCCGTGGCCCTCTGTGTATATCTTTGTGGTGCTCTGTGGTAAATTCTATTCACACAAATCCGCACTCCTCGATTTCCTTAAATCCATTGAGGAAATCCGTCACATTCATCCGTTTCTTACCGGCCAATTGCAGCGAAAGAATACGAACGAAACCTTCATTGACCGCAACCTCCAGTGTATGCTTTCCGTCGGTGCGAACCGACCCGTTATCAAGGTCATGCTCTTCAAAAATCTTTTCCGTCTCGAATATTTTCACCACATGAATAGTGCCATCGGCAGCTACCAGTTCACTCCACGCTGCTGGATAAGGAGAAAGTCCCCGTACAAAGTTAAAAACCGAGGTCGCGTCTTTGTTCCAGTCGATGCGGCAAGTCTCTTTGAAGATCTTCGGTGCCGGACGAAGTTCTGTGACATTCTTCGCCATCTCCTCCTGCGGAATCGGAGACAGGTTACCGTCAATCACGGCATCTACGGTTTGACAAACCAGCTTCGCACCTGTCATCATCAAAGCATCATGCACTGTTCCGGCATTGTCCTGTTCCGAAATCGCCACTTTTTCCTGAAAAATCACATGGCCGGTATCGATTTCGTGCGTCAGGAAGAATGTAGTGATTCCGGTCTCTTTATCTCCGTTAATCACAGCCCAGTTAATCGGAGCCGCACCGCGGTATTGCGGCAATAACGAAGCGTGCAAATTGAACGTGCCCAATCGCGGCATATTCCACACCACCTCAGGCAACATCCGGAAAGCTACAACGATTTGCAGATCGGCATTCCACGCCTTCAGTGCTTCCAGAAACTCCGGATCTTTCAGCTTTTCGGGCTGAAGAAGCGGTAATTTCTGGTCCAACGCATATTGTTTCACTGGTGAAAACTGGATCTTGTGTCCGCGGCCGGCGGGTTTGTCCGGCATTGTAATTACACCTACCACATTGTATCCGCCTTCTACCAGTGCCTTCAGACTTTCCACGGCAAAGTCGGGCGTACCCATATATACGATTCTAAGATCTGGTTTTGTCATCGCTATACCTATATTATTAGTATTCATCCTCAAATTTTCAAATCCGCTAATTCTCAAATTATCCTAATCTTCCGAATAATGCACCAGCACCTTCCGGTAAGAATTGAATATTTTCGATTTGGAGACGAAACCGACGTAATGTCCCTCTTCATCGACCACCGGGAGGTTCCAGGCTTGCGTTGCATCAAAGAGCTTCATTACCTTTTCCATCGGCATACCTATGCGGACTTTGGCCATGGGCGTTACCATCAGTTTCCGAACCGTAAATCGTTCATACAATTCAGGACGGAACATAATATTGCGGATATCATCGAGCAGCACCATTCCCAACATCATGTTGTCTTTATCCACCACCGGATAAATATTCCGGGAAGAACGGGAAATAACCTTGACCAAATCCGATAATAACATCTCCGGCTCAACCGCTTCGAAATCTTTTTCAATCACGGCATCCATCTTGAGCAAAGTCAAGACAGTTTTATCCTTGTGATGCGTAAGCAACTCCCCTTTTTGAGCCAGACGCATCGCGTAGATATTATTTGGTTCAAATAATTTGATGGTTGCAAATGCCGAAGCCGAAACAATCATCAGCGGAAGGAAGAGGTTGTATCCCCCGGTCAGCTCTGCAATCAGGAAGATCCCGGTCAATGGTGCGTGCATAACAGCCGACATAATCCCAGCCATCCCCATCAGCGCAAAATTCTTTTCCGGTAAATAAACTGACTTTCCAAAAAAGTTGATGACGTGAGAAAATCCGAATCCGGTCATTGCTCCCAGGAAAAGACTAGGAGCAAAAATACCCCCTACTCCACCACCTCCGTTGGTTGCAGCACTGGCAAATACTTTACACAAGATGATCAGGGTAATATACCCCATGAATATCCAGAAATTGTCGCGGTAATTATAAAAAAAGCTACCATCGGCCAGTTTATCAATCTGGTTATTCAATAGAGCGGTAATGGTTTCATATCCTTCACCGTAGAGCGGTGGTAAAAGGAAAATCAGCAAACTCAGCAAGATTGCCCCGAAAGCAAACTTCTTGTAGGGATGATCCAGTTTTCGGAAAACGCCCTCTATCCGGTTCATTGCTTTGGTAAAATAGAGGGAAACAAGTCCACACGCTATACCTAAAAGTAAAACATAGGGTATTCGCTCAATCCGAAAGGTTTCGGTTTGCATAAACTGGAACATCGCATCCGTTCCGTTGAATGCATACGAGACAGTTACCGCTGTTACCGAAGAAATCAAGAGAGGTAGAATGGATGTGGTAGTCAGGTCAAGCATTAAGACTTCCAGCGTAAATACCATGCCCGCAATCGGAGACTTAAAGATGCCGGAAATAGCAGCCGCAGCTCCGCACCCCAGCAGCAACATCAATGTACGTGGCTCAACTTTGAAGAAACGTCCCAGGTTAGAGCCTATGGCTGCTCCGGTATATACAATCGGAGCCTCGGCTCCGACCGATCCTCCAAAACCGATGGTGATCGCACTGGTGAAAATTGACGAATAAGTATTGTGCAGTTTGATACGACTGTTTCTTTTGGCAAAGGCATAAAGAATTCGCGTCACCCCGTGACTGATATCATCCTTCACGATGTTACGCACCACCCAACCGGTAATAAAAATCCCCAGAGCAGGAAATACCAGATAAATGAAGTTGGCATTCCGGATGTCCGTTCTGTCAATAATCAATGAATGGATTTCGTGAATCAGAAACTTTAGAAATACTCCGGACAACGCAGCAAAAACGCCAATCAGAAAACTGATAATCAGGATAAATGTCCGCTCACTGATATGTTTTTGTCTCCAAAGGAGAAAATGTAGGTACCAATCTTTTGTAACCATAATCAACTAAATTCCTCTCCCTGTGAAAACCGTGCGAATCGTGTAAATCAGGATTTTCAAATCAATAAAAAGGGAGATATTTTCTATATAAATAATGTCGTATTCGAGACGTTTAATCATCTCATCAACAGTTGTAGCATATCCATATTTCACCATACCCCAGGATGTAATGCCTGGCTTTACCTTGTGTAGCAGGTAATAAAATGGTGCCTTTTGCACAATTTGATCAATGAAATATTTCCGTTCAGGTCTCGGCCCAACGATCGACATATCGCCCTTCAGTACGTTCCAAAACTGAGGCAATTCATCGAACCGATACTTTCGCATGAATTTTCCAAAAGGCGTGATCCGGTCATCATCACTACTGGATAATCGCGGTACAGATTCCTCGGCATGTTGGAACATCGAACGAAACTTGTAAATCATAAAAGGTTTGCCCAGATAACCGATACGCTCCTGTTTGTAAATTACCGGGCCTTTGGATTCCATCTTAATCCGTATAGCCAGAAAAATGAATAAGGGACTTAACAGAATTAGCAATATGAAAGAAAAAAACAGATCCATCGTCTGCTTACAATTTTTCTCCCACTCCTTAAAGTTGCTGGAAGTCACATCGACCAAAGGAGTCGCATAAATGGTATCCATCTTCACCTTTCCTGAAAGCAGGTCATACTTTCCGGCAACAGCCTTCACCGGCAAATTATATTTGTACAAAGGATAAACTGTATTGAGTACCGACTCACTGTCCTGTGCATCAATCGCTACGATGATTTCCTCTATATTTTTTTCCAATATGATTTTATCCAAATCACCAAGGTTTCCTAATAAAAGCTCATCGTTCACTTTTGCTCTTTTCTGATCAACGGCCACGCAGCCCAGAATGTGATAACCGATGGAGCGGGGCATGGCATTAAGTTCCTTAATAATATTAGCCGCGCGCTCACCCGTACCAACGACAATCGTATTAAATCCCCATTTCCGGTGATGGATATTTTCCGTCAATGACTGAGTAATAATCAGACGAAAAATATAGGTAAGCAAAAACAACAACAGAAACAATGCAGACAAAAGGAGATAATAAACCGTATAATCCTTTGGTAAATCATTGATTATAAAGATAAAAAAGAGCAAAAATGTCGCTAAAACCGAAGAATTGAACGTTGCAACCAATTCTGACAAACGGGATTTATGGAAGGGTTGATTATAATATCCCGAATGATAAAAAAGGATCAAACAAAAAATGGCAGAGAATGCCTGCCCTTTTAGTACAGTTGAGTAAGTCAGAAAATCGGATAACGAGTCAAACTCAACATTGATATCTATATGAAAACGCAAGACATTAAAAGCCAACCATGCCAATGAAACAGAGACAAAGTCGGCTAATAGATATTTCAATATTTGTTTGCGCTTCTTCACCCCGGTTTTATTCCCTGATTATATTGATGAGGCCACCTGCTCCCAGCTTGATAATGCTTGATGGTTTGGGGTTGGACATGTCGTCCTGACGGTATTTCACCACATAATCGACGGATTCAATGATTTCAGGACTGATCTCTGAGAAGTTGGAAGGCGAAGGTGTGCCGCTAATATTTGCAGACGTAGATACGATGGCTTTGCGGAACCGTTCACAAAGCTTTTTGGAAAATGACTCATTGGTCACCCGAATGCCCACACTTCCGTCTTCAGCCAGCAGGTTTTTGGCGAGATTGCGAGCACCGTAATAGATAATCGTCAACGGCTTATCAGCCAGATCAATCAAATCCCAGGCGATTTCAGGGACATCACTGACGTAGAAATCGACTTTCACCGAAGTATCCACCAGGACCAGGAGTGCTTTGCTGTCCACTCGTTTTTTGATCTCATAGACACGTTTAACAGCCTCTTCATTGGTTGCGTCGCATCCAATCCCCCAAATGGTATCGGTCGGATAGAGAATGACTCCACCCTGTTGCATTATCCGGCATGCCTCTTTGATATCTTCCTGCATATTTTCCTGTGCTTTGTTTATGCAAAAATAATACTTTAAGCCGTCTTTCCTGTAAAATTCAGAATGAACTCTAAACAAAAATGCCGGAGACTGGGAAATCTCCGGCATTCAAATATCGTTTGCTGATTCTTATTTCGCTTCTTCAGCCGCTTTTTTCAGCTTAGCCTCTTCTTTTGCCTTTTTAGCTGCAGCTTTTTTAGCAGCTTTTGCAGCGGCTTTATCGGTTGCAGTTGCTGCTTGGGAAGCATCAACTTTTACTTCGGCTGCCTTTTCTTTCACTTCACCCTGAGCCTTTTGATCCGCACCTCGGAATCCCATGCCACCTCTTGGACCCATATTTTTGTTCATCTCGGTAAATTTGGCATATTGCTCAGGAGTAAGGATTGCTTTCATTTTGGCATCCTGTTCTGTTCTCATTTTTTCAAAGTTGGCACGCATTGTCTCACGATCGCCTCCGGATTGTTGTTCACGAAGCTTGCTCATCTGCGCATCCTGATCTTTATACAAAGCTTCTACTTTTGCTTTTTGCTCATCGGTCAGATTCAATTGACTGAGTCTTTCCATACGCATTTTCAGGCGTTGTTCTGGGTTTGCAGGACCGCGGTTTCCTCTTTGTTGTTGGTCTTGTGCCATTGCGCTACCAATGAATAACATCATTGCGATAGCTAAAAACATGATTTTTCTCATCGTGGAAGATTTTAAATGTTAGTTTGATAAATAAAAAACACGATTATATGACCGCTAACTTTTGGGAAGGTTTAACGGGAAAAGAAAAAATATGGAATCACTTCAACGAACAGATGTCATTCTCCTACGAACAGATATCGTGATTCAACGAACGTTTGTCCCGGATTTGCATATCCCAGGTTTTATTTACCTGAATAAAAAACAAAAGGGACGTAAAGTAAAAAAACTATGCGTCCCCATATCATGATATCGGTTTTAAAACCCGATGATCTCTTTTGCAATAGAATCTGCATCCAGATGACAAAGCTGATTCAGTTCCGCCACCGTCCCATGTTCGACAAAATGGTCAGGCAATCCGATCCGTTTGACTCTGGGAGCATATCCGTTATCGGCAAAGAATTCGAGCACCGCCGAACCAAAACCGCCTTTGAGCATACCTGTCTCCACGGTGATTACTTTGGTGAACTTCTTCGCAATCTCATGAAGCAATTCTTCATCAAGAGGCTTGACAAAGACCATATCGTAATGAGCTACAGACAGACCTTTTTCCGAAGCCTGTTCAATCGCTTTCGCAACATCATTGCCAATATGCCCCAATGAAAGCACCGCGACATCATTACCCTCTTTCAACTTACGGCCTTTTCCGAAAGGAATCTCTTCCATTGTATTTTCCCAATCGGCCAAAACACCTTTTCCGCGCGGATAACGAATCACGACCGGACCTTTATCCGGCAATTGAGCCGTGTACATCAGGTTCCGGAGCTGATGTTCGTTCATTGGTGCAGTAATTGTCAGGTTGGGAATGCAACGCATGTAAGCGATATCAAACACACCGTGGTGAGTGGCTCCGTCTTCTCCGACTAATCCGGCACGATCCAGGCACATCACAACATTCAGATTCTGTAGTGCAACATCGTGAATCACCTGGTCATATCCACGCTGCATAAATGAAGAGTAAATATTGCAAAATGGAAGTAAACCTTCTTTGGCCAGTCCTGCCGAGAAAGTCACTGCATGCCCTTCAGCAATCCCCACATCGAATGCTCTGCGCGGCATTTTCTCCATCATATAATTCATGGAGCAACCGGACGGCATGGCCGGTGTAATACCTACAATTTTTTCGTTCTTTTCGGCCAACTCTACAAGGGTTCTTCCAAACACCTCCTGATACAAGGGGGGCTCATGCCCGGTCTTTTTAACCAAACGTTCGCCGGTTTCTTTATTAAATACCCCCGGAGCATGCCAAACCGTTGCCGATTTCTCAGCCGGCTCAAAGCCTTTACCTTTGGTCGTAATCAGGTGAATCAGCTTCGGTCCGTTCAGGTCTTTAATATCATTCAGTACCTTGATTACCTGATTAACGTCATGTCCGTCAATCGGGCCAAAGTAACGGATATTCAGACCTTCAAATATATTGTGCTGGCCGGTCAACAATGACTTGAGGCTATTATTAAAGCGAATGATGGAATCCTTGCGGTCGGTATCTATGATTTTAGCGCGGCGCAGGAAGCGGTACAAATCGTAACGAATCTTATTGTAAGTCTGTGACGTGGTGAGATTTACGAGATACTCACTTAATCCTCCCACATTCTGGTCAATCGCCATGTGATTATCATTGAGAATAATAATCAGCTTATTGGGATTGATAGAAGCATTATTTAGTCCTTCGTAAGCCAATCCTCC
>JAUZOF010000189.1 GCA_030706585.1 Bacteroidota bacterium | reverse complement strand
GTTCCATTAACCCATTCCGGCACATAAGCCGCATATGTCTTGTTAACAACAGTGTTATAGATATTGGAAAAATCCACACTCATCTGGGCATGAGCCGAAAGGCCCTTTAATGTATTCTTCAGATCCACATCTACTCCATCAGTAAACTGAAATTGACGACTGGTGTAAGTCTGATGCCCCGCACCATAAACATCTGCGATAGGATTCGTCAGATATTGCTGACTACCTCCAAGCAAATATTGTCCGTCAATTATGTTATGACTCGTTTGTGCTAGGTAAAGTGATGGTGTTGCCCCCGGAACTATCAGACTTATAGGAATAAACGGAGAAAAACGATTCGGCTGCAATGTTGCCGCCTGACTCCAATAATTACCTAAAGCTGTTCGACTGTCATAAAATACAGTTGAAACATTAAGATAAGTGCTGATAAAATCATTCAATTTCAAATCGACATTACCACGCACATTGAATCGCATGTTATTTTCATTTTTACCTTCGCCAAAATTCAATAAAGAATTTTGATTCTGAATGCCAACTAAAGTATAAAAACGTGCTCGTTCAGTACCTCCGGAAAACTCTGTATTGGCTGAATATGTATTAGACATACTACGCAAAAAGTCAGACGAATAGTAATCTAAATCCGGATATCGGTACAAATTCGCATGCGATGCATAATTACTTATGGTTGCATCATCATAAAGAGCTGCCAATCCATCGTTCTTACATGCCTGATTGTAATAGGTCATGTATTCTGCCGATCCCAGATATTTGGGATATGATTTCGGCATATTAACCCCGCCATTCACGCGAACATTTTTTATTAGCTGGCCTTCTTTACCACGTTTTGTCGTAATCAGGATTACGCCATTTGCAGCACGACTACCGTACAAAACAACGGCATTTGCGCCTTTAATGTAAGAGATCTGATCAATTTCAGAAGCAGTCACATCCGTTATGGCACGAGGCACCCCATCTACCAATACTAATGAAGATCCAATATTCCAGAGATTGCTTCCACCAATAAAAGCATCAACACCCTCTAGCGGATAATTACCAAAATGTTTATCCAGATATTCTGTTGGATTCAATACGGATACAGTACCGGACAAATCTTTCATTTTGACGGTTCCATAAGCAACATGTACCAAAGAATCGTTATTTGAAATCTTTGCTTTATTCATATCAGCGGTCTGTCCCACCACATTGGTTAATGAGGCAATTCCCAATCCGCATAATATTGTTCCTATTCTTATAAGTTTCATCATTGTTCTTTTTAAGTTTAGAATACTCTCTTTTAATAACCTGGATTTTGGCTAAATGAAGGATAAAGCTTCACATCACTTATCTTAAGAGGCAACCAATAATTCTTTTCAGCAAAAATACGAGTTGTGACTACGCGCTCCTTCATATTAATCGGTTTTCCATTTGCCCCACGGTCAAAATCAACAGCTGTTTTTTCCAGATATTTTTTATCGTTCCACATCAACCAGCGACGTAGGTCATTAAAGCGGAAGTCTCCTTCAAAACCTAATTCAACAGCTCGCTCACGAACAATTTCGCTCATAAACATGGCCTTGTCTGCAACATATTTTTTAGCAATAGGACTAGCACCACAACGTGTCCGAACCTTATTAAATGCCTCTTCAGCCGTTAGTTTATAGTCTGGATCGCTGCTGATTGCTGTTCCGTAACCTTGAAGTACAGCTTCGGCATACATCAGATACACATCCGCCAAACGCATATAAGACAAATGCATATAGTTGTTCGGATATCCATCAATGTCATTGGTTGTCATCGGAGTTAACTTTCTCAACAAATATCCGGTACGGCTTGCTCCTGCATTATCTCTGGCAGCACCTCCGGTATATAACGCAGCATAACGATACTTCTCTTTATCAGCAGGAGCTGAACCTTTGATAATTTTATCTCCATCAATTACAATATCGTTATAAAAACGAGGGTCACGATTTGACCACGGATCGGCCGGATTATATCCTGATTCCGGATCACTAATAGGCAATCCATTAGCCATACCGTAATTTTCTACATACCGAGCATTAGGCGAAGAATAACCAGCCCCGATACACTTGGCTTGAAATATTGAAGATGGCCCCCATGGACATCCCTTGAACCAGGAACTATAAACAGGAGATTGGAAAACAGCTTCAGACCCCCCGGGTATAAGACCGCCAGGAGTCCCATAGAATAAGGTTGAGTAATCCTTAAAATCAACCAATTTAAGCCAACTGTCGCCACTATCCACGATACTCAACATCTCTCCAAATGCTTTTGCTGCTTTTTTGCAATATTCGGGATCAAAACTAGCATTGCCAGTTGAAGCTTTATTCATCAAAGGGCTACCAGCATACAAATAATTTTTCCCCAAATATGCCAACGCTACCATTTTGGTGATACGTTGTTTATTATCTCCTGCAGTTAAGACGACCCCTGCTGCTGTCTTTTCCCAATCGACAGGCAATAGATCTGCAGCAGCACGTAAGTCTTCTGCTACCCGATCAGCTGTTTGTTGGTAAGTTAATCGAGGGAGTTCAAGTTTTTCAGTAGAAGTTAACACTCTATCGATATAGGGAAGCCCTCCCCAATAGGTCATTAACTCAAAATGAAACCAGGCACGGAAAAACAACAACTGACCTTTGATTAAATCTTTCTCTTCCTGCGTCGCATTTTGTAGTTTATCCAGATTTGCTAATCCTATATTGGCTTTACGAATACCATACCAGGCATTGGGCCATAGGCCTTTATCGAAAGTCGAGTTATTACTGGTATTAGGGGATCCGGCATCAAGATAGGATATCCATTGGACTGTAGTCCATGCCCAATAATTACCTTTATCAAATTCATCGTTCAACCAAATACCACCATCTTTATGAAGAACTTCATCAGCCAAATTCCAGTCAGTTGCCCAGGTTTTTCCAATGAAGTCCGGAACACAACAATACAACTCTTCAGTAAAACCCTGAAAATTAGTAAAGTTGATAAAAGCATCCGTTGAAGAGACAGTTGCATCAGGTGACTTATCCAGATAATCCGTACAAGAGGTAAGTCCGGTTATTGCCAGAAAAACGAAGATTCCGGCAATTATATTGATATACTTTTTCATCGATCTATATTAAAAAGTTACATTAAGGCCTAAGTTAAATCGTCTAACTGTTGGATATGCTGATGATAGCCCCATATTTACTTCGCGGTCATCCGGCATTTTTGTCCACATAATTAAATTATCGCCATTTAGATATAAGCGAAGTGTGTTAATACCGAATTTCTTCAGATAAGACTGTTTAAAGGTATAGGCAATCTCAGCATTTTTTAAACGCACGTATGAACCATCATACAAATAATTCGTACCCGAATAATCCATATGGGAATTCCAACGTGGCATAGGTACGTCGGCATTTGTATCATCCTTCGTCCAATAAGAACCCTGATGATACACCCTGTCTAAATGGGCAGAGAAACTTCCTAATGATAAATAGCGGTTACAATTATTCACCCCATAAAACTGAACAAAAGCACTGAAATTCTTCCATTCTACACCAATAGTAGCATTATAGGTATTTTGTGGCCGTTCAGGATAGCCGTAAGGAACATTGTCTTTATCATCAACAACTCCATCAGCATTATAATCAACCATATTCAGGTTACCGGGCAACTTTTCTTTATCATAAGTTTTTAACTGTGTGCTACCGTACACCTGATCCCAGGTATTATAATAACCACTGCTTATGTATGAATAAGACTGTCCAATCTGCTTTCCAGCTTTTTTTTGATAATCATCCATTAACTGAGGGTCATCTGCAAAAAGAATTTTGTCTTTAGCATGAGTCATACTAAATTCAGCCCAAACCCGAAAATCTTTATTTAGTTTTTTATTAAGTCTCAGGCTTAACTCATATCCTTTTACACGCACTTCTCCCAAATTGGCAGTCGCTGGACTACCACCGAAATAAGCAGGTATTGCACGCTGAGTGCCATCCAGTAAAATATCCGTACGATGATCATTGAAAAACTCAACGCTACCGGCAAAAAGACCCTTTAAGAAAGCATAATCAATACCCACGTTGGTTTTTGTCATTTTCTCCCAGTGTAAATCCGGGTTTCCGAGTTTTGACAATGTCCACCATGTATATGGACTCATAATTCCAGCCTTATTCCCCAAAGGTGAGTTACCTCCATATGACCATTCATCCGTATACAACCAACGTTTATTACCGGAAACATTATCGTCTCCTACCTGTCCCCAGGAAGCTCTCACCTTCAACATATCAAGGATAGTAAGTTTTTTCACTAATTTCTCCTCACTAAGCATCCATCCGAAAGCAGTAGAAGGGAAAAAGGCAAACCGATAGTTGGGGCCAAACTTTTCAGAACCGTTATATGCACCATTAAATTCGGCAAAATATTTGCCCGCATAATTATAGGTTAAACGACTTACCCAGTCTTCACGATAACTAGGAAATACACTACCACCTGCACTTTGGTCACGGCTAAACAAGCCTAAACCCGAAACTTCATGTTTCCCAAATTTGCGGGCATAATCCAACTGAGCCTGGTAGAACATCTTCCGGTAAGTTGCGCCAAAATTTGCTGCATCACTGTTTATACTCCAACGAGTTGGAAGCCAATCAAATTGATTAGTACCCAAATAGTTACTATGCCTTACCTCTCCCGTAACAGGATCGATATATGTTTGCTGCACATTACCATTGTCGTAAATACCTCCTACAGATTGAAATGAGTTATCAAGAGAGATCAACGCCTTAGCAGATAAACCTTTGGTAATCATACTAAGATCTTGTCTTAATGAAAAGTCAGTATTTATACGTTTATTGGTAGTTTTCCTGACTCCATTATTAGCCAATGTTAAAGCTGAGTTAATAGTAGATACCGGATCCGGAGGATAATATCCCCATGTACCATCAGAATAATGAGGATAATAAATATCCGGAGCAGAACTATAAATACTTTGCCAGATACGATATTCCCATGCATCCTGATTATAAGTATCCTGTTTTACACCATAAGAACCAGACAAGTTTACAGACAATAAAGTGGTTTTAGTCAGATCAAAATCTAAATTGCTTCTAACATTAAGTCTTTGATAGCCATATCCGGGATCATATGATTTTCCGGCATCAATTTTTTTCAAAATATCGCCTTCATTCAAATAGTCAATTGACGTAAAATATCTTACAGAAGTGGTACCGCCTGCAATATTAATATTCGCATTATGCGACATAGCAGTTTTGTTAACTAATTCGTCAGCCCAATCAACATTAGGGTAACGTTCAGCTTCAGCCTGACTGCTTGGGTTTCTATATTTATTCAACTCAGAGTATGGGGTGTATTTATCCCATGACGTTGTATAAAGACCCAATTCACGCTCAATAGCCATATTACGAATACGCAGTGCGTCATAAGAATCATACTTTGTGGCTAAACGAGAAGGGACTTTTAAGGTCGAATTAACAGCAACACGAATATCCGCCTTACCCTCTTTTCCTCGTTTTGTGGTAATCAGAATTACCCCATTAGCACCCTTAACACCAAATACGGCTGTAGCAGATGCATCTTTTAAAACAGAGATACTAGCTACCGAGCTAATATCCACACTATTCATCGGACGCTCGATTCCGTCAACCAAAACCAGTGGGTCAGAATTATTCCACGAACTTTGACCGCGAATAAAAATTTTGGGATCTTCACCACCAGGTGCGCCACTCGTTGCGACTGTAATAACACCAGGCAAGTTACCGGTCAACGCAGATCCAATATTTGAAACACCTCCGGCTCTTTCCAACACTTCGCCTTTCGTTTGAGTGATAGCACCTACCACACTCTCTTTTTTCTGTTGGCCGTAACCAACAACAACAAGCTCATCCATCTGATGCGTATTACTACTCAACAGAACCGTAACAGAGTTTTTCCCTGCCACATTAACTTCAAGAGTCTTGTAACTAACAAATGAAACTACAAGGGTTTGCTTATCAGATGGCACACTTAAGACAAACTGACCATTTAAATCAGTAACAGTTCCTACATTCTTGAGTCCTTTAACTAATACAGTTGCTCCAATCAAAGGTTCTTTCTTTTCATCAAGAACACGCCCTTTTATCACACGCTTTGTCTGAGCCATAAGCGTTGTGCTAAAAAAAAGCAATGACAAAAGCAATATACTTGTTTGTCTCAATCTCTTTTTTGTTGAAATATGAAACTCTTTTGAAAGAATCCCGTATATTTTTTCCATTATATTTTTGATTAACATATTAATTTGATTTGTATCAATTAGCACCAAATAAAAAAATTCAATCAGCAATCAATATATAACTCTGATTTCTGCTAATTCCTCTTTGTATTAAATATTTCAACTATCGTCTTTCACAATGCCCATAACATGATTTTTAAGATTAACAATATAGTAACCAGATCCCTCTGCTAAACAGTTGAGCTATAGGTCTCCGGAACCGAAAATTCAAATTTCTCGCCTTTTGTCTCTTCCTGTGTCTGTTTTTAATCTATCGGATTCTGTACCTAGTAAGATTTAAGTTCTGTTTTTCAGGTTAAAACAGGGGATCCATATAGTAAAATCCCCTATTGAGATTGTGAAGTTAACTCGTCCTTCATTTTTCCATTTCTGAAAATGGATATTCCATTTCTAATTGTGGATATTAAACAAAGTACACTATATCAGCCCAGTTAATACACTAATAATCAAAACCATCTTAAACCAACAATTTACATCTGCACCCCAAGACAACTATAAAAAACACATGCTAGCAGACCTATTCTACAGACTTTGCGGTAAAGACAAATTCCTTCAAGGCAAATAATTTCATGCCTTCTTCTCCCACAAATTTCAGATAAACATCGTGACGTCCGATAGTCGGAACTGTTTTTACCGTAAACCTCTTTGCCTTGGATAAACTGCCGGTATTTCCAATCCTACAGGTTGCTATTTTCTTTCCGGTTTCAATGGAATCAAGCCACACTTCCACAACACCTCCTTTGGTATCACAATGTGCAGTAAAGGAAACCTTACCTGTTGTTTTCTTATAGTCCGGACTGCCAAACTCAACTCCGGCATACAATGCCCAATCATTATTATGAATGTCACCCAACAAAGAAACACCATCTACAACAGCACTTTTCCCTGTCCCAAACTGATTCGCCGGACACTCTGCCAGAATCGGAGTGTAGGCATCGCGATAGAGATACAAGTCAAAATCGGCTGACTTATTTCCCTGCACATACAATCCTTGTCTGTTTGCACACCAGCCGTTATAATCTTTCGTGAAGCGATCAAGAACGGACACGTCTATTTTTTCACCAACAGGAAGCCAGTTTACTCCGTCCAGGCTGTAATACCCACTCATCTCATGATTTACCCGGATCAGTTTCAGCCATACAGCTTTATTCCCGGCTGTGTTTGCTGTTTGATACAAAGTCTTGTCGTAGCTGAAGCAAATAACCGGTTGACCTTTACCGTTTCTTGCGGAATAGAGTTTCACAGCCAGATTTTCCAATCCGTTCATCAATCTCAGACCGGCTTCATCGGTTGCGGAGTCTGGTTTAAACTCTACCCGTGTGATCAGTGAGTAGTTGTGCTCCGGATCAGTTTTTATCACAGTATTGGCTTTGGTTGCACTTTTAGGATTTAGTCTTAACCAACCTGGTCTTGCAGAAAGCGAGTAGAGTGACGAGGGAGTCTGTCCAAGGAATGACCATTCAGGATTGAGTTTCTGAGAATTAAAAAAGTCTGACTTCGGAACCATCCATGAAATACCGCTTGAAGGCAATTGGGGGGCTCTTTTCACCTGATTCACCGGATAATCAGCCAATACAGAGCCATCCGTTCCATATTTTACCTCATTAACCAATCCCTG
>JAUZOF010000188.1 GCA_030706585.1 Bacteroidota bacterium | reverse complement strand
GCGGCATCCAGCAACACATTGATAGCTTTTCTGCCCAATTGAATGGATACATATATAATTATCCCGGCCACAATAAGCGCGGCAATGGCGTCGGCAATGAAATAGCCGAACTGAGCGCAAACCAACCCAACCAAAACGACCGCCGAACTCCATATATCAGTTGAGAAATGCAATGCATCAGCCTCCAGGGCCTGGCTGTTGTGCTTTTTTGCGACCTACTTCAGCGCTCTTGACCGTGTAAAATCAATTACAATCGAGCTTATAACCACCACATAAGCCCACACACTCACTTCGATTTCCATTTTTCCCGTCGATAGGCGGTGAATCGCTTCGTATATGACCCATACGCAGGTAATCAACAGCAATAGGGTCTCAATCAGCGCTGAAAGATTTTCTACCTTTCCGTGTCCGTAATGGTGGTTTCGGTCTGAGGGTTTGTCCGAAATATTTACCGAAAAATAGGTGATAATTGCGGCCACAAGGTCAAGGCCTGAGTGTAATGCCTCCGATAAAATACCCAGACTGCCGGTCAGGACACCAATGATAAATTTGAATCCGGTCAAAAATATAGCAGCAAACACAGATAAAAGGGCAACTTTTTTCTTTTCTTTTTCCATTATAATTCAGGTTTTGAGAATTGAGAATAGTCGTTTGCGTCCTTCGATAGATACAAACGGTTAAAAACAAGAAGTAGAATAAAAAGATTAGCTGTACCTGGGCGGTTGCCAGAGAGTATTGATAATATCGCGTTCGGGAAATGTTATCTCCCTGATTTGAAACCCCTTTACACTGAAACATTCAAAGGCGATTTTCTTAGAGGAATGAAAATAGACCAGATTATCGAAGTGTAACGAATGAATATGCTGCAATTCTCCTGCCGGATGTCCCGCATCATGATGAGTAACCGGATAATCATCCAGTTCATCGGGATTTACGGAAACTGCCAATACAGCTCCTCCCAAAAGGAAAGAGGACAATATAAACAGAATGAAAGTCCGGAGAATTTGTTTCATGGCTGCAAAGGTAATGAAAAACGGATTTGTTCAATAATCCACTATTATACCCATTCAAGGAGTATATAGAGTTTTCTTACGTAACAAAAGAAACTTGCAAACTTTTTACTGTTAAATCCAGTCAGTTATGAACAATCGAAACATATATCTACTATCTTTGTTTCGTATTTTCCCGAAATGATTCGATTTACCCACTTATGAAAAAGCAATATTATACTGATGAACAGGAAAAAATAGCCCTTTATGCCAAGGCATTAGGAAACCCCGTACGCGTATTTATCCTTGATTTTCTGATTAAAAATGCACATAAGTGTTGTTATAGTGGGGATATGGCTGAGGAGTTGCCGATAGCACGTTCTACCCTTTCCGAACATTTGAAAGAACTCAAGAAAGCGGGTCTAATCCAGGGAGAAATCAATCCGCCTTACATTAAATATTGCATCAACAGGGAGAACTGGGAAGAAGCCAAAATCTTGCTGGAACGATTCTTTACACGATAAAAAAATTTGCCCGGGCATTTCGGGATATTACGAAACAACTAAAATATAATCTGTTATGGAAATCAAAGTATTGGGTACAGGCTGTA
The DNA here is from genome assembly GCA_030706585.1 of Bacteroidota bacterium. Lineage (GTDB taxonomy): Bacteria > Bacteroidota > Bacteroidia > Bacteroidales > UBA7332 > CAXXIC01. The sequence goes on along the minus strand of JAUZOF010000188.1, from coordinate 6,366 downwards.
CAAAGTGTAAAACACTGGAGAAAGTTGTCAAAGATGTAGTTGAGCAAAACAGCATCGATGCAACAGTGGTAAAAGTGGAAAATATCATGGAAATCATGAAATACGGGGTAATGACCACTCCTGCGCTGGTTATTGATGGAGTGGTAATGGTAAAAGGCCGGGTACCATCGGCTGACGAAATTAAAAACCTTCTAATAAGATAAAACTTCATGGCTATGAAAACGATTAAAACGTGCCTTCTGCTATTTGCGATTATATCCATCCCGCTTTCAGCTCAAACAACAAAAAGGGTTGTAAAATCGTCCGGGACAGTAAATAAGATCGAAGCCTACTATTTTCATTATACCTCCCGTTGTGTAACCTGTAGAACGGTGGAAGCGGAAGCAAAAAAGAACCTGGAAACCCTTTATCCCCAACTGGTAAAAAAAGGATTGCTCTCCTTTCGTTCGCTTAATCTGGAAGAATCCGCGGGTGAGGCTCTGGCAAAGAAGCTGGAAGTTTCGGGTCAGACTTTACTTCTGGTCAAAGGAAACAATAAGATAAATATCACCAACGAAGGATTTCTCTATGCCCGATCCAATCCGGAAAAATTCAAGTCGGTCATCAAAGAAAAAGTGGACGAACTCCTGAAAAACAAGTAAGATGGATTTTCTGAATTCATTACTCGAAAACAGTACGATGCCATGGCTCTCTGCATTGACTTTGGGATTGATGACGGCCATCAGTCCATGTCCATTGGCAACCAATATCACTGCAGTCGGGTTTATCAGCAAAGACCTGCAAAACCGAAACCGGGTATTTATCAACGGATTGTTCTATACCCTCGGGCGCGCAATCAGTTATTGGGGAATTGCCATAATAATTTACCTGGGAGCCAATCAATTCCGCTTTTCGGGATTTCTCCAGCAATACGGAGAGCGGCTGCTGGGACCGTTACTGATTGTCATCGGACTTTTTATGCTTGGAGTTTTCAGGATCGCTTTTCCTGCGTTACAAAATTTACAAGCCCGTATGGAGCAGAAGAAACGATGGAACTACTACGATGCCCTGTTATTAGGAATGATATTTGCATTGGCATTCTGCCCTTACAGTGGAGTCCTTTATTTCGGGATGTTGATTCCAATGACAATCGCCAATAGCTCCGGGCTTTATCTGCCGGTTGTGTTTGCAATAGCAACTGGTATTCCGGTTATTCTGTTTTCCTGGGTATTGGCCTATGCCGTATCAGGACTTAGCCGGTTTTATGACAAAGTGAAGGTTTTTGAAATATGGTTTCGCCGGGTAATTGCCATCCTGTTTATGATTGTCGGTTTTTACTCTATCATACGGGGATACCTCTGATCTTTTTTCACACTGACAATTCGGATTTTATCGAAATGACTATGATTACAACAACATTGAAAAATAAAGTCTGGCTACCGGTCATACTTTTACCTATCTGGGGACTGGTTTATCATTACCTGCAACCGATGGCTGATTTTCTGGTAGATAACCTGTTAAAATTGGAGGCCGGCAACCGTTTTACCGAAGCGGTTCGTTTCTTTGTTTTTGAAGTTCCCAAGGTACTGCTGCTATTGATATTGATTGTCTTTATAGTCGGAATTGTCCGCTCCTGGTTCTCACCGGAGCGAACGCGCAAAATGCTAACCGGAAAGAACACTTTCACCGGTAATGTTATGGCGGCTATGCTGGGGATTGTCACCCCGTTCTGCTCCTGTTCTGCTATTCCGCTGTTTCTGGGATTTGTAGAATCGGGTGTTCCGCTGGGGATCACCTTTTCATTTCTGATTGCAGCACCGATGATTAACGAAGTAGCGGTAATCCTACTATTCGGACTCTTTGGATGGAAAACGGCTTTAATCTATGTCGTTACCGGATTGACAATAGCGATCCTGGCCGGATACATCATCGGTCGGCTAAAACTGGAGAAATGGGTGGAAGAATGGGTTTACCAGGCTCACTTTGGAAATACGGACGAAGAAAATCAGAGAATCCCATTTTCCGACCGGCTTTCCTTCGGTTACACAGCCGTGAAAGAGATTGTGGGCAAGGTGTGGATTTATATTCTCCTCGGAATAGCTGTCGGTGCCGGTGCGCACGGTTATGTACCGGAAGACTTTATGGCAGCCTTAATGGGTAAATCGGCCTGGTACAGTGTGCCGCTTTCTGTGTTAATCGGTGTTCCGCTTTATTCCAATGCGGCGGGAATTATTCCGATTGTCTCTGTTTTACTGGAAAAAGGAGCTTCATTGGGGACAGCACTGGCATTTATGATGTCGGTCATTGCACTTTCATTGCCGGAGGTCATTATACTTAAGAAGGTGCTAAAACTGCCATTAATCCTGACCTTCGTCTCCATTGTTGCCATAGGCATCATGCTTGTGGGATATCTGTTTAATATCATCATGTAGTAAGTTTTTTAATCCTAAATAGAACAAGTCATAGTAATAACTTTAAAATTTCAAATTCTATGAAAGTCTTAATTCTTTGTACCGGCAATAGTTGCCGCAGCCAAATGGCTCACGGATGGTTACAATCCTTTGATAAAAACATCACGGTATGTTCCGCCGGGACCAAAGCGGCCGGTAAGTTAAATGAAAAAGCTGTGGCTATCATGAAAGAGTCCGGTATCGACATCAGCAACCATACTTCTGATCCTGTGGAAAAATACCTGGGTGAAGAGTGGGATTATGTAATCACCGTTTGCGGTGGAGCCAATGAGGTATGCCCCGCATTTATCGGGAAGGTAAAACACCGCCTGCACATGGGATATGACGATCCCTCACACGTAGAAGGTACGGAGGAATACATCTGGAGCGAATTCCGTCGTGTACGAGATGAGATCAAACAAGGATTCTACAAACTTTACATAGAACAAATAAAACCTCAGCTATGAAACCACATGATCTGAAAAAGATCGTTAAGGATAAATATAGCCTGATCGCAAAGCAAAGCGACAAAACGGGTGCAGCCTCGTGCTGTAGTCCAAGTTGCTGTTCGACCGATGCAGACTATTCAACCTTTAGCGACAATTATGAGAACCTGACCGGTTATGCGCCTGATGCTGATTTGGGATTGGGTTGCGGGTTGCCGACTGAGTTTGCGCAAATCAAGGAAGGAGATACCGTCGTTGATTTGGGCTCCGGCGCAGGGAATGACTGCTTTGTGGCAAGAGCACTGACAGGTGATTCAGGCCGTGTGATCGGGATAGATATGACCGAAGCGATGATCGAAAAGGCTCGTCGTAATACACAGAAACTGGGTTATACAAATGTGGAGTTTCATTTGGGAGACATTGAGGAGTTGCCTCTGCCGAATGATATTGCTGATGTTATTGTCAGTAACTGTGTCCTGAATCTGGTCCCGGACAAAGCAAAAGCTTTCGCTGAGATTTATCGGATATTAAAACCCGGCGGGCACCTTTCTGTTTCGGATGTGGTGTTGCGCGGGGAGCTTCCCGAAAAGCTTCAGCAAGCTGCCGAAATGTATGCCGGTTGTGTATCTGGTGCTATTCTGGTCGATGATTATTTGCAGATCATGGAAAATGCCGGTTTGGCTCAGATTCAGGTGCAGAAAGAAAAAGTTATTGAGATTCCCGATTCTGTTTATTTTGAATATCTGAGCGAACAAGAACTTGCTGAGTTTAAACAATCCGGAGCCGGAATCTATAGCATTACGGTGTATGCTGAGAAACGATAAGATATGGAATTCGATTTAATCAAATATGGAACAATATGGAGAAGCGTTTAAAATTTCTCGACCGCTACCTGACACTCTGGATTTTCCTGGCGATGGCGCTGGGAGTCGTTATGGGGTGGGCAAATCCTGCTGTAGCTGATTTCTGGAACCAGTTTTCTAACGGAACCACCAATATACCCATCGCTATCGGACTTATTGTGATGATGTACCCGCCACTGGCAAAGGTAAAATACGAAGAGTTGGGTGATGTTTTTAAAAATACAAAAATTCTCGGTCTTTCACTGGTTCAGAATTGGGTGATTGGCCCGGTATTGATGTTTTTTCTGGCAATTATCTTCCTGCAGTTCAATATCGACTACATGTATGGCGTGATTCTGATCGGACTGGCTCGCTGTATCGCAATGGTGATTGTGTGGAACGATCTGGCCAAAGGCGACCGTGAGTATGCAGCCGGACTTGTGGCCTTCAACTCCATCTTTCAGGTGCTGCTCTTCTCTGTTTACGCCTATGTCTTTATCGCCGTGCTGCCGGGATGGTTCGGATTGCCAGTTAATGAAAGCGTGGAGCAAATCACCATCGGTCAAATTGCCCAAAGCGTCTTTATCTATCTCGGTATTCCGTTTATTGCCGGGTTCCTTACCCGTTTTATCCTGATCCGGGTAAAAGATAAACACTGGTACGAGACAAAATTCGCCCCCAGAATCAGCCCGTTAACACTGATTGCATTGCTTTTTACCATCATCGTGATGTTTTCCCTCAAAGGGGAATATATTGTGAAAATCCCGATGGATGTGGTACGCATCGCTATCCCGCTCACCATCTATTTTGCCGTGATGTTTTTGCTCTCGTTCTTTATGAGCAAAAAAGTGGGAGCCACTTACGAGCAAGCCACTACCCTATCCTTCACGGCTGCCAGCAACAATTTTGAACTGGCGATTGCGGTTGCCATTGCTATCTTTGGCATCAACTCGGGAGAAGCTTTCGCTGCGGTCATAGGGCCATTGGTAGAAGTACCCGTGATGATTGCGTTGGTAAATGTAGCATTTGCATTTAAAAGAAACTATTTTACGGCTTAGTGTGTTTCAAATATCTCACAGCAAACCCATTAATTTCAAATCACGATGAAAGTCAGAGACAGCGGCATGCCTGATGAATCCATGTGGTCAACCTTTTTCAATCCGGAAAGCATCCTGCGGCTAATGGGATTGACAGCAGATATGGACCGGGTAGTTGATTTGGGAAGTGGCTTCGGTACATTTAGTTTACCGGCCTCGCAAATGATAAAAGGGGAAGTACATGCGTTTGATATTGAAGAGTCGATGATTCAGGTTTTGAAAGAGAAATCGGAGCAGCTTGGATTTTCAAATATTGTACCTCACCTGAAGGACTTCATTGCAGAAGGAACCGGGCTTCCGGACGATTCGGCAGACTATGTCATGCTCTTTAATATCCTGCATCATGACAATCCGCTACATATACTGCGGGAAGTACACCGTATTTTAAAACCCGGAGGCAATGCTGGCATTATTCATTGGAGAAGTGATGTCGTAACTCCCCGCGGGCCTGCCCTGGAAATCCGGCCAACACCGGTTCAATGCCACCAATGGGCTACCGCAGCCAGATTCACGATCGCCAAAGAGCTCATTCTCGAACCTTATCATTTTGGATTAATCATTGTAAAACCATAAAAACGAAAACTATGAAAGTAGGAATTATTCGTTGTCAGCAGACTGAGGATATGTGTCCGGGGACAACTTGTTTTAAAGTAGCGACTGAGGGAAAACTTGCATTTAAAGAAGCCGGTGCATCAGAAGTTGTCGGATTTGTTACTTGTGGCGGGTGTCCCGGAAAGAAGGCTGTCTCCCGTGCTAAAATGATGGTCGAACGTGGTGCAGAAGCCATCGCTTTTGCTTCCTGCATATTTAAAGGAACACCGATTGGCTTTGCTTGTCCGCATGCTGAACAAATAAGAAGCGCTGTCTCAAAGAAAGTCGGTGAGGAAATTCAAATATTAGATTATACACATTGATATTCCACCTCTTTAAATTCATATTTTATGAAAATCGGAATTATTATCGAGACCAAAGAGTACGAAAAAGCCTGGAATGCTTTCCGTTTTGCAGTAACGGCGAAAAAACAGGGACATGAGGTGAAGGTTTTTCTGATGGGAGAAGCAGTCGAGTGCGAAGGACTGACTCATGAGAAATACAACGTCGATGAACAGTTGAAGGCGTTTGTCCATATTGGCGGGGAAATACTTGCATGCGGCACCTGTCTCAAATCGAGACACCTGGAGAGTACGGAAGCTTGCCCCATTTCGACCATGATTGACTGTGTCAATCTGGTGGTTTGGGCGGATAAAACGGTTACATTTTAATATTGTGATTTCCGAATAATTGAGAAAGCGTTGTTTTTGTTCCGGAGGGATAAAAACAACGCTTTCTTGTTGATCATGCCGGATGCAGAAGATGTTTATAGATAAGATAATTCAAAACAATGATGCACTTTAACGGAGTTATTTGTGGTTGTTGTTTGACTATCCTTTTCGAGCTTGATGAACTATGTTTTATTCATTTTCGCTTATGAAGAAGAATATTAGTCAATAAAAAGACATTAAATTTCAGACCTCACTATAATTCGACTGATTAAGAGAAAATGCTATTATAT
>JAUZOF010000187.1 GCA_030706585.1 Bacteroidota bacterium | reverse complement strand
GATCTCCGCGAGATTCTCAGTGTAAACAAAACTTATCTCAAGAGTAGTGACGCCGCTAAAAAGGCAGCCTCTTCAACGCTCCAACTGTTCCTGGCTCCTTACAAGGGTGCAGCCAAGCAACCAATCAATATCGAGACCGGTACATTGTCCGAAATGATTGAGAAATACAAAGCCAGTGCCGAACTCAAGGCGGCTGCAACCGCATTGGGTATTGATAGTCTTTTCTCTTCGATGGAGATCAAAAACAATGCTCTGAATGAAATCTATCACAACCGAAATGCCGAATATGCTGACCGTTCGGATGCTGCCAGTGATGCCAAACCGGCTGCCATAGCCGCTTATATGCAGTTCTGCACCGCCATCGAGCAGGCGCATCATTACACCCCCAACGACACGCTCACCGCTGTTTTCAATAAAATGGATGAGCTTCGCAAGAAGTATCATGCATTGGAAGGGAAAAAAGATGATAAGGGTGGCGATGCTGCCGGGGATAACTAATCAAGAAATGAATCCGGGGTGCGTAGTGGACGTGCTCCGGATTTTTGAAATAGAACATTACAAACACGCATTGAATTATGAAACGAGTTTATTGCATTATCATTGGCGGGCTAATGTGCCTGAGTTCATTTTCTCAGAGGGTTGCATCACTTGATGTGGTGGGTGAAGCAAAAAAGACGGTTTTACCGGATAAAGGGATAATGAATTTAGAAATCAAAACGATAAAGAATAGCGAATCAGAGGCATTTACGAAGCTAAATGATATGTCGGGTTTGGTGCTTAAAAGATTAAAGGCAGACGGTTTTAGCGATGATCAGATAAAACTTGCCGATTTCTCGATGTCAACGTTACCGGCTGTCAAAAACAGAAAGGTACAATACGAAGCAACTCAATCCATGATCGTAAAATTCCCTTTGGATAAACAGCGCATCTTTAATATCTATTCAAAGCTCATGAAAGATAGCGTTCAGGGCGTAGAAATTTATGTGGAAACAGAATGTTCTGAAGAACTGACCCGGAAAATCCAGGAAGAATTAATTATCCTCGCGCTGAAAGATGCTAAACGCAAAGCGACGATAATTGCTGCGGAATCGGATTGTGATATATTTTCGGTGTCAAATATTGGTTACAAATACTTTTCGGATAATCGTACATTTGATAGTCCTCCACCAGCAAGAAATTCAATCAAATTTGTACCACCTGTCCTCAAAGCTGACGCTCTGGCAAGTGAAGAGGATCCATCAATGCCGACTAACTATTTTAGCATAAATGAGCAGGAATTTTCGGAACAAGTGAAGGTTACCTATTTGATTGGACCAAAGAAGTAGGTGGAATATCCAGTCCTTAGTGTTTAGCGAAAGCATAACTCTATAAACTACATTAAACAGATAAGACTTGATATCATCAGAAATGCTTTATTTATGGAAATAGAATTCAGACACTCATCATTTATCACAAGATTCTTAATTAAATCAAGACTTTATTTGCTTTTCATTTTCATTATTCTAATACAGATAGTTGTATTTATTGTCATGATTATGGGGGAACATGATAAAGAACTTACAATTAATTGGAGTGCCATAGGGCGATTTAATTTATTAGCATTTTGTTCGTTTGTACCATTTATAATCCAAGATTTCCTTTTTAGTAGAAAATATCTATATAAGATCAATTTAACTGATAAAACAATCACACTCTATTATAAACACTATAATTCAAATAACGAAATAAATATAGACTTGGATGATTTGCAAACAATAGTGGAGACAAATAAATTTGCTTTGAGTAAGGCGCCATTATATATTATGGATTTTAAGATAAAACACAAGCTAAAATCAAAAAGGTTATTTCGGCAACATGAAATAGACTATTGGACTGAATCGAAACTTACCAAACTCGATAATATAATCGAATTAAGAAAGAAGACTCTATTGTCGAGTTTATCAACCAGTAAGAAATTATAAAAACCCCTTCTTGTCTTAAGAATAGTAAGTAACTTCTGGTTCAAGTTTTCAAAACTTGGGCCCAAAACAAGAGCAGTTTATAACTGCGATTATATGAAATAGAAAAAAGCCGAATCATTCGCTACAATTGAATGATTCGGCTTTTATTTTATTCCGCTTTATTGGGCCTGTTTGGTTTAATAGGCCTGTTTGGTCTGTTTTCCTGTTTATTTTGATGCTGTGGCGGCGTTTTTCGTGGACGATTGGGATTCGGACGGGATGAACCGCGGCGACCTTTTGGCTTAGCGGCAATCTGCCATTCCGGCCCCTGTCCAAGTCCTTCCGGCAATGCCAGTTTCGGGACAGACATGTCGATCAGCTTCTCGATACGCTGCATCTTGTGCATATCCTTTTCATTCACCAGCGTGAAAGCTTCTCCTTTGGTATTGGCACGTGCGGTACGTCCGATACGGTGCACGTAATCCTCAGCATCGTGAGGCACATCGTAGTTGATCACCATGTTGATTTCCTTGATGTCGATACCGCGGCTCATCACGTCGGTTGCCACTAGGATGCGGGTGCGCTTTGACCGGAAACCGCGCAGCACCTCTTCTCGGGCGTGTTGGTCGAGGTCGGAGGAGATACCCTGTGAGGCGTAACCATTGCGTCGCAACGAGATTACAATATCGTTGATTTTACTTTTTGCAGAAGTGAAGATGATGATACTGTTGTAGTCAGGACGCTCTTTGATGATATGGGAGAGAACTCCATTCTTTTGTGTATCATGAGTCAGATACAGATTCTGGGAAACACCTTCTGCCGGTTTGGATATTGACAACGAAATCTCATCTGGATTAACAAGGATTTTCTTCGCAAGAGAACGAATCTTTGGAGGCATCGTTGCACTAAACATCAACGTCTGGCGCTGGTGAGGAATGTGCTGGATGATTTTCTCAATATCGTCTAAGAATCCCATGTCGAGCATTTTGTCCGCTTCATCAAGGATCAGGTGTTTGATGCGGGATAGCTTGATATTTCCCATTTTGAGGAAAGCCAACAGGCGTCCGGGCGTTGCTACCACAATGTCTGCACCGTTTTTGATCGCCTGCTCCTGGATGGCAAATTCCTTGCCGTCGCCACCCCCGTATATCGCCGTCGATGAAACCGACAGGAAGTAGGAGAGCCCCTGTATCTCCTGATCGATTTGAATCGCCAACTCGCGTGTAGGCACAATAATCAGGGTGCTGGTGGTTGACGTAGGATGCTCTACGATTTTGTGCAGAATAGGAAGTACAAAGGCAGCTGTCTTACCGGTACCGGTCTGTGCACATGCAATCAGGTCTTTATTATCCAGGATTTTAGGAATAGCCATCTCCTGAATGGGGGTTGCATTTACAAAACCCATGTGCGAAATGGCTTCAAGTATGTTGTCGTTTAATTTAAGTTCTTCGAATGTCATATTTAGAAATGTTGAATTGTTTAGGGTTGACGTTTAAAGGATAGAATGAAAGAATTTCAGAAATGTCAACCGATAAACGTCTCAAAGGTACACAAAACCAGCCAAAGTAGAAAATATATGTTATTTAAGAGGAATTCCGAATTTGTCAAATGCCCGTTTGGTCGAGAGCCAAAGCGTCACCAATACGGAAATCAGCGAAGAGGAAAAGATCACAATCATGATCATAATCTGGTATTTGATAGCAACCGAGGGCGAACTTCCTCCAAGAATCTGTCCCGTCATAATGCCCGGTAGCGAAATCAGCCCCATTACTGCCATCGTGGCAATGGCCGGATTGAGCGACTTAATCAGTGCCTCCCGCATAAAGTAGCGTTGCGCCTCTGCCGGATGTGCGCCATTGGCCAGAGAAAATAGGTAGAGAGTCCTTTCACGTTCGATCCCCGAGTAGAAGGTGTTTAGCGAAATCACGTTCGTATTTAGGATATTGCCAAGCAGCATACCGCAAATCGGGATAAAGTAACGCGCTTCAAATGCCGATGTTAGATCTAATACAAAACCCAGAAAGAATCCGGCACAGATGATCACAGAAATCAGAATGGCCACCGAAACCGGCATCCAGAGCAATCCGATGCGCTGTTTGCTCCGTTTGACCACTGTGTATCCGGCTGTCAGGATCATAACGATTACCCAGAGCATATTCACCCACGGATTATTCAGCTTAAATAAAAACTCCAGGTAAATTCCAATCAGGAAGAGCTGAATGCTCATGCGGGCAGCAGAAAGCAAAGTGTCTTTGACCAGTCCGGTCTTATAGTATTGCAGGTAGTAAACCGGTATTAGCAACAATAGATAGCCCAATAACAGCCGAGTGTATGATATGTCCATATTTGAAAATAGATTTATAAACACTAATAGGCAAAATCTGAGTGAAGCTTCGTCAACTTAGTGTCTTAGTGGTAAATATCTTAGTTTATCGGAATGATTCTGTCAAAAGCCTCAGCAAAGCGCCGGTCATGCGTGACAATTACTACGGTAGTATTTTTCATCTCCTTAATAAAGTGAATCACCAGATCAACACTACCGGCATCCAGCGCAGAAGTTGGTTCATCCAAAAGCACAATCGACTTGTCTAACAACGCAATTAGAGCAAGTAAAACACGCTGCTTCTGTCCACCGGATATTTCATTCAGCTTTTTATGCAAAATCTCTTCTTCCAGATTGAGAGTGGCAAAAACAGACAGAATTCGTTCGTCTGTTACGATTTGTTTCCGGTTTGCCTTGAAGCTGAAAGGGGAGAGGAGCAACTCTTTTACCGTTTGGTAAGGAAAAGAAATATCCTGTGGCAGAAAAGCGGTCTTCTCTCGAATGGATTGGATGGAATGTGTTGTTATTGCTTCATTCTCAATACGGATTTCCCCTTTGTCGGGTGACACAAATCCCAGTATGGCATGTAGTAGGGTTGATTTCCCGGAACCGGACTCTCCGACGAAGCAGATTTTCTCCCCGTCTCTGATTTGTGTGGAGAAGTTACTGATTACCGTTTTATTGTTGAAGGAGATGGTGATGTTTTCGAATTGAATCATGGGTTACTTTTCAAGATAAGTTGGTACAAAAGTAGGAAAATTCGACAGGCATTTCCTCGAATATCTTCAATTGGAGTCGATTTGTAACAGACAAAGTCTATTTTTCTTATGTGCCTGCTTTTAACACCCGTTTTTTACACGTATTTTTGCAGCTGCAAAACTTAACATTCTATATGGGAAAGAACAAACTCAAGAAATTCAGTGATATGGATACTTATCCTCATGTCTTTCAATTTCCTTTCGCTGCCTTGCAGGAAAAGGGATTTGACCTGAAAGGCAACTGGGGTAAGCAGTTTTTCAAAAATGACAATCCGATTGTACTTGAATTGGGTTGTGGTAAAGGGGAATACACCGTAGGGCTGGCCAAATTATATCCGGAAAAAAACTTCATTGGCGTAGATGTAAAAGGCGCCCGTATGTGGTCCGGAGCAAAACAATCGCTTCAGGAGGGTATGACCAATGTTGCGTTTCTCCGCACAGATATTGAGCTGATTCATTACTTCTTTGCTGCAAATGAAGTCTCTGAGATTTGGATTACTTTCCCGGATCCACAGATGAAAAAGGTGCGCAAACGTCTGACATCGACCCGTTTCATAGAATTGTACCGTCAGATTCTTACTCCGAACGGAATAATTCATTTGAAATCAGACAGTAACTTCATGTTCACCTACACCAAATATATGGTGGAAGCCAATAGCTATCCGGTGATTCGTTGCACAGATGATTTGTATCATTCGGACATTGTCGACCCGATACTTTCTATCCGCACATTCTACGAGCAGCAATGGCTGGAGCGTGGACTGAACATTAAGTACATCCAGTTTGTTTGTGAACCCAGAGAAAATTTAATTGAGCCGGATGTTGAAATCGAATATGATGATTATCGCAGTTTCAACCGTGGCCGTAGAAGTGATACCTCCAAAAAGAAACAGGAAGATGGCATTATATCCTAATTTAATTCTTGACGCACTAAAAAACGTGCGTTATCCAGGTACCGGGAAAGACATCGTTTCTGCCGGTATGGTCGAAGATGACTTGCGCATCGACGGCAATAAAGTGACCTTTTCACTTGTCTTCGAGAAACCGAATGATCCCTTTATCAAATCGGTGGTAAAAGCTGCCGAAACCGCTATCCTTACCTATGTGGGAGAAGAAGTTGAGATAAAGGGGAATATTTCAGTAAAAGCTAAACAATTAGCCCGGCCTGAACCGGCGAAGCTTTTGCCTCAGGTAAAGAATATTATCGCCATTTCCTCCGGTAAAGGAGGTGTGGGTAAATCCACTGTTTCGGCTAATCTTGCCGTAGCATTGGCTAAGATGGGTTACAAAGTAGGCCTGCTCGATGCCGATATTTTCGGTCCATCGGTTCCTAAAATGTTTGATGTGGAAGAAGTTCGTCCTTTTCTCGAAAACATTGATGGGCGTGACCTCATTATCCCGGCTGAGAAATATGGCGTTAAATTGCTCTCTATCGGCTTTTTTGTCGACAAGGACAATGCAGTGCTGTGGCGTGGCGGAATGGCCAGCAACGCTTTAAAACAGCTGATTGCAGATGCGTATTGGGGTGAGCTGGATTACTTCCTGCTGGATTTGCCTCCGGGTACCAGTGATATTCACCTGACCTTGGTGCAAACGCTTGCTATTACCGGCGCAATCGTGGTTTCAACACCGCAGGAGGTGGCCTTGGCTGATGCACGCAAAGGTATCGATATGTTTGTTGGGGAAAAGGTAAACGTGCCTGTTTTAGGTTTGGTGGAGAATATGGCCTGGTTTACACCGGCAGAACTTCCGCAGAATAAATACTATATCTTTGGAAAAGAGGGCGCTAAACGCCTGGCGGAGGAGATGAAAGTGCCGTTGCTCGGACAAATACCGATTGTACAAAGTATCTGTGAAGGAGGAGACAAGGGTGCTCCAGTTGCTCTGGATGAAAACTCTATGACGGGTCAGGCATTTATACACTTAGCAGAATCGGTGTTGGAGCAAGTACAACTTCGAAACGAAAAACAAGCTCCAACAAAAAGAGTGGAAGTTAAATAACTCCATCAACTTTAAGGCGATTTTAATGTGATTTTTAAGGCTTTGTCGATTGCAAAGACCTATCTTTGTATTAAGCAAAGAAAAACAATACATACTTTCTCTACAAAAGACGCATCGAAGTGATTTCGGTGCGTCTTTTTTGTGTAGCAGGTTGTGTGAAAATATTTGCAGAATAATAACGGAGAAAAGCAATATTCTTTATAGAATGCTTTTCTCCGTTTCTTTTTGGTTGGCGCAAGGGTTTATTATTCTATGGCATCCAGTTCAGCCTTCATAGCCAATAGGTCTTCTTTCAGGGTTTGCAGGCGGGTAATGATTTCGTGGTTTTTGGTGACGCCATCTTTGTTGTCTTTGAGTTTCTTTTTGGCCCCATCCAGAGTAAGCCCTTTCTCCTTAACCAAATGGTAGATCAACTTTATATTATCAATGTCCTCTTTACGGTATGAACGTGTCCCTTTTGCATTTTTGCGTGGACGGATAATGTCAAACTCTCTCTCCCAGTAACGTAATAATGATTCATTTACGCCGAATATTTCTGCTACTTCACCGATTGAGTAGTATAGTTTCTGATTTTTATTCTCGATTAGTGTCATATTTCTTTCAATATTTTGAATTAGCATGTTTGCTAATTTGTTATTAATCAAATATTTGTCCGCGGGTTTCAGCTAATTGGATCATGCGGTCGTAATCTCTTGGCGAAAGGTCGAGGAAGTAATAGAGGGCCGGGTTCACCGGGTGACCATTTACATGCACCTCGTAGTGAAGGTGAGGGGCAGTTGATTTGCCTGTGCTACCCACGTAGCCGATAACCTCGCCGCGTTTTACTGTTTGCCCGGCATGAGCTTTAAGTTTGCTCATGTGTGCATATTTTGTCTGGTAGCCGAAGCCGTGGTTGATCAAGACGCAGTTGCCGTAACCAGAATCCCAACCTGCTTGTTGAACTCGACCATTTCCGGTG
>JAUZOF010000186.1 GCA_030706585.1 Bacteroidota bacterium | reverse complement strand
TTGACTCTTATACGTACCGAAAGCCACAATTACGAAGAGATTGCGCTTGATTATATTCATGCCGGACTATATGACGAAGCGGTGGCTATACTCCAGCTTTGTATCGACAAGGCACAACCTTCACCTATGGCTTTCTATTATCAGGGTTGGGCTCTGTCATTGGCTGGTAAAACAGCAGATGCTAATTCAGTATTTGAAATCGCATCTAAGCAAAATCCGGATTGCTGTTTCCCGAACCGTCTGGAAGCAATCCTGGCTCTGCAATGTGCCATCAATTCCAATCCGAATGACGGTTACGCTCCCTATTATCTCGGTAACCTTTGGTACGATAAGCAACAATTTGCTGATGCGATTAACTGCTGGGAAGCTTCTGCGGCTATCAATCCAGACTTCCCGACCGTTTTGCGAAACCTCTCTCTGGCAGCATTCAACAAACAGCATGATTCGCCGAAAGCTGTTACTTTACTCGAAAAGGCTTTTACCCTCGAGGAATCGGATGCCCGTATCCTGATGGAGCTGGACCAATTGTATAAGCGGTTGAATCATCCGCATGCCGAACGTCTGGCATTTCTGGAGAAACATGCTGACCTTGTGAAAATGCGCGATGACCTTTACCTCGAATATGCTACTTTGCATAACCAGACCGGTAAATACGAGTCGGCCAAAGCATTAATTGATGCACGACGTTTCCACCCGTGGGAGGGAGGCGAAGGCAAAGCTCCGGCTCAATACCAGACTGCCCGTCTCGAACTGGCAAAAATCGCTTTGGATAAAAAGGAATTTCAAACAGCAGAAGCACTGTTGGCAGAATGCTTCGAATACCCGCATAATCTGGGAGAAGGCAAATTGCCCGGTGCGCAGGAGAATGATTTCAACTACTTCCTTGGCTGCACTTATGAGGGAATGAATCAACCGGAAAAAGCACGTGCTTGTTACGAATCCGCAGCAGTGGGAATCAGCGAACCGGCTGCTGCTATATACTACAACGACCAGAAGCCGGACAAAATCTTCTATCAGGGATTGGCCCTGCTGAAACTTGGTCGCAAAGAAGAGGCCCGAAGTCGTTTCAATAAGTTGATCAGTTACGGTGAAAAGCATCTGTTTGACCAGGTGAAAATCGATTATTTTGCGGTTTCCCTGCCCGACTTGTTGATCTGGGACGATGATTTTACGCACCGTAACGTCATCCATTGCCACTACATGATGGGACTTGGTTATCTGGGGCTCGGCAATGCCGATAAAGCCAAACAGCATTTGCAAAAAGCCTTTGCTCTGGATAATAATCACCAGGGAGTTCAGGCGCATTTGGCGATGATATACTAATTTTGGAACCTTCGGGACTTTCAAAACACTGGAGGTTTGATATTTCTAATTGCAGAAATGCATCAGAGGCACGCAGAAATGCTCGGGAGGCATACAGAAATGGGTGGGAGTCACTCAGAAATGCTTGGGAGGGGCGCAGAAATGCTTCAGCGGCACCCAGAAATGCGAGAGCGGCACTCAGAAATGCTCCGGAGTCTGACTCCCTCGCATTTCCAACTGCCTCTGAGCTATTTTTCATAGCCTTACTTCAATCGAATAATACAAAAAACAGATATTCAACTCAAATGAAGAAAAACAGATTGTTTCTCGCCATGATGGGACTGGCAGCAACTTTATCTGCCCAAAACAGCTACCATATCGACATCACCAAAGTGCGTACTGACGTGATGCGCGGCCATCTCGATCTGGGCGGGCGCAGCGTCAATGGTGATACCATTGGAGTAAATAGTTTTTACATCGAACGCAACGGGAAGCCTATTATCCCGGTGATCGGTGAGTTTCACTTCTCCCGCTATCCGCACCAGTATTGGGACGAAGAGTTGAGGAAACTGAAAGCGGGCGGGATATCAGTAGTGGCAACCTACGTTTTTTGGAATATGCACGAGCCGAAAGAGGGCAACTTCAATTGGAGCGGTGATTATGATGTGCGTAGCTTTGTGGAACTGTGCCATAAAAACGGCCTCGAAGTGCTGATGCGTATTGGTCCTTTTGCACACGGAGAAATCCGAAGCGGCGGACTGCCCGACTGGCTTTACGGTCGGCCTATTGAAGTACGTACCAATGACCCAGCATACATGTTTTATGTAAATCGTCTCTATCAGGAGATTGGAAAACAGCTGAAAGGGCTGATGTTTAAAGATGGAGGCCCTGTAATTGGTGTTCAGATTGAAAATGAATACCAGCACTCGGCTGCTCCGTGGGGAATCAGCTATATGGATGCTCCCCGCGAGCGAACCGTGGGACAACGCGACAATAAAATCACGCAGGATGGCGTAGGTATCAACAATGCTGGTAATGAGTTTGCCAATGTTGGGCGCGACCACATGAAGACGCTGAAGCAGCTGGCCATCAAAGCCGGACTAGTCACGCCTATTTATACCGCAACCGGTTGGGGACGTGCGACTATCATTGAAAAAGGTTCGATACCGGTTATGGCTGGTTATGCCTATCCGTTCTGGAGCAAAGGCACCGATCCGTCTCCTTTTTATACCTATAAGGATATTCAGAAAAATCCCGACTATTCGCCGGTGAGTTATGATGTTAATCTTTACCCCTCGATGGCTGCCGAATTGGGTACAGGTATGGCTAATATCTATTCCCGTCGTCCTCATGTGTTGGGTGAAAGCTTTCTCCCGATGATGGTTCGTACCGTAGGAAGCGGCACCAACGGACTGGGTTTTTACATGTTCCACGGGGGAACTACGCCTTCCATAGGCAACTTCTTCTTTTCTGAAGGGTGGGGATTGCATAATAAATCGTACGATTATCAGGCTCCGATAGGCGAGTTTGGTAATGTTAGCAGCGGCTTCAATTCCCTCAAAATGATTAATTACTTTCTGGCTTCATATGGCAGCGATCTGGCTCCGCTTCGCACCATTCTTTCCGCTGGTAGCGATACCATCAAACCAACTAATATTACAACTTTGCGTTATGCGGTCAGGGGAGATGGCGAGAAAGGGTTTCTCTTTATGCACAATTTTCAGGACCATGTGGTAACTTCCGAACTGAAGGGACTGAAAGTAGATATAGCTACAAAATCGGGCACCGTAACCTTTCCCGAAGCCGGGACGTTTACCTTAAAAGCCGGGGCTTCTGCTATTTTCCCATTCAATCTGAATATGGATGGGGTAGAGTTGCGAATGGCAACTGTGCAGCCGTTTTGTCGCTTTTCCAACAACGGGAAGTATTACAATGTGTTGGCTTCGGTAGATGGTATTGCCCCCGAAATGGTGCTGAAAGGCAAAGTAAAAACAACAGGTTCAGATATTAAAACTTCTATCCGCAATGGCAATACTGTGGTCGCTTTTCCGACTGGAAAAGTTAGCGAAATACAAGTCAACGGAGTCTCCTTTCTGGTGTTACCCTGGGAGCAGGCGCTTAATGCTTATCTTGTAGGAAAAGAAAATCAGCATTTGGTGATTAGCAAATCGGTTGTACTGGATGGTGAGAAGATTTCCCTGATATGTAAAAATGGCGGAAATGTGGACGTATCGGTCTATCCGGCGGTAAAGGAGATATCAGCAAATGACTATGCAGTGAAAAAAACTGACTCTCCCGCTTCCAATATGACGCAACGCACCATCACTATCCCAACAGTTGAGCCGAAGCTCCAACTGGCACAGGCCGATGACCGCCACTTCGTGCTCAAAGCTACTGATATGGACTGGTCCAAAGTGAATGATGTCTTTGTGACTTTCGATTACCGGGGTGACCGCGCTCTTTGTATGATGAATGGCGAATTGCAGACCGATAACCTCTATTCCAGCCAGCCCTGGACTATCGGGTTAAAACGATACAGCGATGCATTGAAAACCAACGATATGTATTTCTACTTTATCGGAATGACCAAAGATGCTCCTTACCTCAGTTATCTGGATAAAGAGGTAATTCCTGATTTTGGAAACAAAAAAGAATTTCTCGAAATCAAAAAGCCGGTGATCAGCGTGGAGTATAAGGTGGAGATTACATTGAAGTAATTTGAGAATTGAATCCGGTTATACATTCTTATTGAGGAATAATCGGTTGAAATCATTATATTTAGCCTGTTCGGACAAATGTTCCGGACAGGCTTTTCTATTTTTCTGAAAAAAATACCCGTTTGCGATGTTATACATTTAGCGTTCGTTCGTCTTATAAACAAATGAGTTCCGAAAGATTTAAGGCAGAGGTACTGCCATTGCGCGAGAAACTGTTCCGGATAGCATGCAAAATGCTGGAAGATGAGCAGGATGCGGAGGATGCTGTACAAGAAGCATACCTCAGGCTTTGGCATACGCGTGATGTGCTTGACCGGTACGACAGTATTTCTGCTTTTGCCACGACGGTGACTAAGAATATTTGCATAGACCGGCTGCGCATCAGGCACAGGGAAGAGCCTCTGGCGGATAATCATGAGCAAATCGTCCATGACAATCCTCACCTCATGCTGGAAAAGAGTGACACGGAAAAGCTGATTGGCTCGATTATAGACCAGCTGCCACCGTTACAACGGATGATTATGCAGATGAAAGATGTGGAGGAAATGGAAAATGAAGAGATTGCCTCCATAACCGGAACGAATATCGAAGCCGTGCGCATGAATCTCTCCCGCGCCCGGAAACGGGTAAGGGAAGTTTACCTGAAGTTAACTGCCATTTAATTGAGTGATGATGAAACGATTTGAAGACATAGATGAATTAATTGAAAAGTATTTTGAAGGTGAAACTTCAGTGGCTGAAGAGAAAGAGCTTCATCGCTTTTTCCGGCAAAAGCATTTACCTGAAAAATACCGTGCGGAGAAAGCGATGTTTGACCATTTTGCCCATGAAAAAGCGGCAAAAGAACCTCGTCGGGTGAGATTAGTACCGCAAGTAGTCCGCTGGACGGCAATAGCGGCAGCTATCATCGGTTCAGTCTGGATAATTAACCGCAATGTGGAACCAGCTCATCCGCTGATTGGCAGTTACGTAATTATAGACGGCACTACCTATACCAATCTGCAAAAAGTACGTGAACATGCCCTGAAGGCACTGGATGATGTGGCCATGGGGCAAAAGATTCACCCGGATGAAGAGGCCGAAAAGTTAATGAAAGAACAATTAAGTCTGTTTGAATAAATAAGAATACAAGATGAACAAGAAAAACTACGGAATCCTGATTTTACTATCCGTATTCTGGCTTCTACCGGAGTTGGTAAATGCCCAGTCGGATTTACAGATTAGTAAGGTTTTCGAGAAATACGGTTCCCGAAAACATGTGGTAATGGTAGAAATGAGCCGTGAGATGCTGGCTTCTTACAATATGACGCTGTATAAAAGCATCAGTATCAAGGAGGACCCTTCGGCGGTGGAATTTGTTCGTAACTGTCTGTCGAAAGACAAGGAAGGAGCAAAGAAGATTAAGCAAGTCATGAAAGGAGGTGAGCTTGTGTCGGCCTATTATCAGTTGAATAAGCGCGGAAAAGATAACCGGTTTATCCTCTTCCGGAGTGATCCCCTCAATGTCGTAACACTTATCTATATCGAAACGGAAGAAGAAACCGATAACATTGTAAACATGCTCCTGAAAAAGAAACAGTAACAACCGATAATATTCAAAACTATGAGAAAGCAACTTATAATCTTTTTAGCCGTTATATTGGCTACTCCTGCCATTCTTTCAGCAGAAACGGCAGCTACGGATACGACATTCCGCTATAAAAATAAAGTGATTAAAGTAGAAGACCAACCTGACCAGGTGAAGGTGAAAGTCTATGAAACTAAAAACGGAAAAGACACCGTTGCCTGCAAGCAAATTTTTGAAGGCATCTACAGCGATGGTAAAAGCTACGAAACCTGGTCGGTAATTGAAGAGATTGGTATTCAGCTGCCCGGCCTGGGAAAACCGAAAAACAAGAATCAAAACTCAAAATGTCATATGAATCCTCACTATGCGGGGATCGGTATCGGGTATATGAATGTGACGGACGATAATAATCCCCTGCATACTGTTTCTTCCGACAAATTTGCACTGAAAGCGGAAGAGACAACCGAATGGTTTATCAACCTGATCGAGCACAGTTATTCCCTTTACAGAAACAGGCTAGCCCTCGTAACCGGTCTGGGGATCAACTGGCGTACCTACCGGATGGATCAAAATACGATGCTTCAGGAGATTAATGGAAAGACGGAAATGGTACTCGATTTGGCGTCAGGTTATGAATACAACCGTTTGAAAGTAACGCGTATTACCATGCCGTTGTTAATTGAATGGCAACCCGGATTTTTGCGTAAAAGTTTTCTGTCTGGAGGCGTTGAGGCAGGGCTTAAGACTTACTCTACCTTTAAGGTCAAATACAAAAACAGCGCCGGGGATGTGGTGAAAAAAGTAACGGGCCGCGGGCTGAATACGACTCCGCTTTCACTGGATCTGATGCTGATGGCCGGAATTGATAATATCAGCATATTTGCCAAACAAAGCCTTACCGGTGTATTTCAAAAGGACAAAGGCCCGGATGTAAAACCGGTGTCGATTGGTGTCGTGCTTAATTTCTGATCTAAAACAATACTGGCTGTCGCTTGAAAGAGACAGCCAGTATTGTTTAGTATAATAGTTTTCCCAGATTCTCAAATCGTTTACGGTAGTCGTTCATCGAGCACTTAATAACTTCATAAGCTTCTTCTCTTCCGTAAGTGTGGGTA
Source organism: Bacteroidota bacterium (assembly GCA_030706585.1). Taxonomy (GTDB): domain Bacteria; phylum Bacteroidota; class Bacteroidia; order Bacteroidales; family UBA7332; genus CAXXIC01. Next base: position 1,291 of record JAUZOF010000186.1, on the reverse strand, counting down.
ATTTCTGTGTTTGCCTCTTTCCCTGGCATATCCTTGTAGGTGAGAAAATAGTGTTTGAGCCGTTCTACCACAAAAGCCGGTACATCAGAGATATCCTTATAGCCTTCATAAACCACATCATTGTTTAGTACAGCAATGATTTTGTCGTCAGCTTCACTACCATCAATCATACGGAATCCCCCGATGGGTCGGGCATGAACCAGAATATCCCCATGGGTAATGTCTTTTTCTGTCAAAACGCAAATATCTATAGGGTCGCCATCTCCTTTAATTCCAGTTCGTTCGGTTTTTTCCGAACAGAATTGCCCCACCAGTTCTCCGCAGAATGTCTGAGGAAGAAATCCGTACAACGCCGGAACAACGTTGGAGTATTTCTGTGGACGGTCAAGCAGCAGATACCCACTGTCTTTGTCAATTTCATATTTTACGGTATCGGTCGGAACCACTTCGATAAATGCAGTAACCATTTCTGGTGCTTCTTTGCCCAGATATATCCCATGCCAGGGATGTGATTTGTAGCGGAGGCCCATCAGACGGCCAATTGGATCAGAAAAAGTATCTACCATAATTAGTTTCTTTTGATGCGTGAATAGTTGATGTAGCAGATTTTCTCTGCCTGAATTTTACAAAGATAAAATTCTTTTTCAGCGTGCAGGGCTTTGTCTTTGATTTTTAATATCTGAGAAATGACCTATGGCAAGTTGTTAGTAAAAAAAAGAGCCTCTGAAATATTCAGAAGCTCTTTTTCTCCTTTAAGAGAGCGTTAATTTCTTAATTATGCAGGTTTAATTGCTTCAGTAGGACAAGCGTCTGCACAAGTACCGCAATCAGTACAAATTTCCGGATCAATTTTGTAGATATCGCCTTCAGAAATTGCTTCTACCGGACACTCATCGATACATGTGCCGCAAGCGATACAATCTTCAGTAATTACGTAAGCCATTTTTTTTAGATTTAAATTAGTGAATGAATTTCATTGCAAAAATAGCAGATTTAGCTTAGAAGCAAAATTTTTCTCTGCTTTTTTTCATTATCGTTTTGTCGTACTTACAACAATTATTTTACTTGTTTTTGAAGCCAATCCCACAAAAGCTGAGTCATAACGTCATGATATGCAAATGTCTCTCTGAAACCGAAACCATGTCCCCCACTTGGGAAAATGTACATGGTGGCCGGTATTTTGTTGCTTTTTAGGGTGTTGTAAAATAATGTGCTGTTAACCGGAGGGACAGTTTTGTCATCATCGCTCAGGATTAACAGGGTAGGTGGTGTTTGTGGAGTAATCTGTTCC
>JAUZOF010000185.1 GCA_030706585.1 Bacteroidota bacterium | reverse complement strand
GGTAAAGAATCCCCATCGTACTCACCACGATCTCTTTCGCAGCCAGTCCGGTCACTAGGCTTACCCCGATCTTCCAGTCAAAGCCCAGCGGTCGAAGAACCGGCTCGATGGCGTGGCCAATCTGTCCGATGTAACTCTTCTCCTGACGTTCGGCCTCCTTCTTTAACTCAATTTCGGAGACTTTAGCCTCCTTCTGCACCTTGGTCAATCCGGCGGTATTCGCTACCTGAGCCGACAGGGCATCATAGTTTTTAGAGAACGTAATATTTTTAGGAAAATAGCTCAATGCCCAGATCAAAATCGAGGCCGTAAGGATTACGGTACCCATTTTTTTCAAATATTGCACCGCCTTGTGCCACATGTGCACGGTCGTATTCTTCAGCGTCGGCACACGATACGGAGGTAGCTCCATCACGAAAGGTTCTTCCCGTTTGGAAAAGAAGGTCTTCTTCAGCACCGTGGCAGCGACGATAGCCGTCAACACCCCGATCACGTAGATGGAGAAAAGCACCAATCCCTGATTCTTCGGGAAGAAAGCTCCAATCAGCAAAACATACACCGGTAAACGCGCGCTACATGACATAAACGGCGTAATGAGCATAGTGAGCAGGCGATCCTTCTTGCTTTGCAGCGTGCGGGTCGCCATCACGGCAGGCACATTACAGCCAAATCCCATCAGCAGCGGAATAAAAGACTTTCCGTGCAATCCGATTTTGTGCATCAGCTTGTCCATGATAAAGGCCGAACGGGCCATGTAACCGGTATCTTCCATCAATGAAATGAAGAAGAAAAGCAACAGGATATTGGGTAAAAAGATGATCACCCCTCCTACCCCGCCGATGATCCCGTTGACAATCAGGTCACGCAGGGAGCCTTCGGACATCCACGAAGCTACGGAGTTGCTAAACCACGTAACTCCGGCATCGATCCAACCCATCGGATAACTGCCCAGCGTAAAAGTCGCCTGAAACATCACCCACATGAAAAAGATAAAGATGGGAAAACCGAGTATTTTGTGGGTCAACAGGTTGTCAAGATCCGATGTCCGTCTGCGTTTTTCTTCCACAGCCGGAGTCAGCGTTTCGTTGATCGCTCCGGCAACGAACCCGTATTTGGCATCGGTAATCACCGTGTCGGCCGGTTCTTTATACATCTTTTCCAAGCGATGAATCTCTTTAACCACAAGCTCCTGAATCTTTTTGCCATTCGGCAATTCATCAATCATGTGACGGAAAATCCGGTCGTTTTCCAGTAACTTGATGGAGAGGAAACGGGATGAATATTTATCTGTAATCGCCTTATTTTTCCAGATTTCATCTTGTATCTTTTTGATGGAATCCTCGATTTCTTCGCCATAATTGATGTGAACGTGACGAACTACCGGGTCTTTATCTTCAAACGCTTCGATCACACGGGTAAACAGGTCATCAATTCCCCTGCCCTTGGCCGCAACGGTCGGGATAATGGGAATACCGATCATTTTACCCAGGTAATCGTAATCAAACTGCGCACCCGAACGTTCCAGTTCGTCGTACATATTGAGCGCCATCACCACTTTGACGTGCATGTCGATCAACTGCGTAGTGAGGAAAAGATTGCGCTCCAGATTGGAGGCATCCACCACATTGACCACCACGTCGGGCATTTCATTGAAAATATGCTCGCGAACGTAAAGTTCTTCTGGGGTATATTCGGTAATGGAGTAAGTACCGGGGAGGTCAACGATGTTGATCGTGTAGCCGTTCAGTTGCAGCACCGCCGTCTTGGCATCGACAGTCACACCGCTGTAGTTGCCCACCTTCTCGTGCGAACCGGATGCATAGTTGAAGAGCGATGTCTTGCCACAGTTCGGATTTCCCACCAGCGCCACATTGATCACCTTGGTCTTTTCCTGAATCTTACGCATCGCCTCCAGGGCAAACGTACCGCTGTAGATCGACTTCCCGATGCTTCCGCTGTCGCTCACCTGCACCACTTCGATCAGTTTAGCCTCGCTGCGACGGAGTGATACGTGGTACCCCATGATCTCATACTCCACCGGGTCTTGCAATGGAGCACTCTTGATCACCTTGACCTTTTTGCCTTTCACAAAACCCATCTCGGTGATACGACGACGAAACGCCCCATGCCCCATCACCTTGGTGATCACGCACTCTTCACCGGTCAGTAGTTCCGATAAATATTGTGTTGATATTAATTGATCTTCCATGTTTCCTTTTTACCTTAAAAAAAATCGTCCGACACGATTACCACATCGGACACAGTGGATATACCTATTTATCCACTCTGTAAAGTTGCATATTTCTATATACATGGGCAATCCCTTAAAATGATGAAATTAGCCCCTCATCATCCCCTATTATAGGGATAGATAGCTATTCACTCACATTATTGAGGGTAATTATACCTTTCACTACGGCAAAAATGGTGAGACCGGAGACGGACTTAATTCCTGTTTTCTGAGTGATATTCTTACGGTGCGAGATGACGGTGTAGGTACTGATGGCCAGTTTATCGGCAATCTCTTTGTTGGAAAATCCGGTTACCAGAAGTTTGAGCACATCAATTTCCCGGTCAGACAGCGGCTGTCGACTGGTACTTTCCTCCATTTTATCATCTGCGACGCTTCGATGAATTAAGGACGAAACAGTCTCAACCGAATCATTGATGTGAATAGTTGCATCAAACATGCCCAAAAGTTGCGCATCATAGGCAGCATATACGAGTGCAATCCATTTTACATTTTCATCTTCTCCCCGAATGAGCTGAAGATTTTTTTCCAGATTAAGTACCAAATGGGGATTGATGATCGCCAGATTGATCGCCTCCATCCTGATCAGACGCTGAATCTCGGTAAGACTATCCGCTTCATACCATTTGATCTGCATTCCACTTTTGGACAACAAGTCAATGATTCCGGCCTGAATGATAGGCGAAGGCTCTGCCAATATGATGTGTAACTGATTATTTCTCATACTTCCGTTTCAGCTCGTTTTCAATCTGTTCAACAAGTGGTACCAGTATCAAATCCTCAATTTCGGAGTGAATATGCAGGTCAAACTCCAGCTCTGAAAGGCTGAACAGCAGTTTGCGCCGCACCTGACGGTCGTTTTGTGCCGGAAGGTATTTAATCAGCAGGTTTTTCAGGTCGGAAAGCTTCTCTTCGATGTTATCGTGGTGGTCTTTGTAGTCCGACACCTCATATTCGGAAAAGCTGATTTCGGGGTTTCGTCCCGCCAATTTATCCAGCAGAGCAGTCACGTAAGGAAAGACGGAGTTATTCTCGTATTCCAGATGCTCCTTTACCTCATTGAAATATTCCTGGAAGAAACGTTCCAGCATAATGATTTCAGGTGCCGGGTTAAATTTCTTCAGGAGCTGGATATATGCCTTTATCTGGGGATATTTTTCTTCCGTATAGTAATAGTGGCAATGCTTCAAATAGTTGATAATCTGCTGCACATCGGTCAGCTGAAACTTCAGGTTGGGGAAATTATGTTCACCATTAAAGAGTTGGGCAACAGTCAAAAAAAGCTCCAGGGAAATGCCTGATTCAGCACACACCTGCCCGACCGTTTTTTCCTGAAGCATCAAATCGACCTCAAAATGCTCGAGCATCAAAGTCGCGTAGGGATTGGAGAGCACCAATTCAGCAACAGGGGTATCGGGTGTTATCGTCGAATAGTTTGTCAATCTCATTTTATAAAATCATAGGGGTGTATAAAAAAACCGACCGCATCTGCTGCGCCGGATTCTTCATTAAACACGAATATTCTTTCGGATGTTCAGCTCGCAGGAGTTTATTAAGGGGAAATTATCTACCGTTCCATTTCATTCAGAAAACGGGTCACGGCATCCCAGTCGATGCGGGAAACAGACTCAGAAACTCCGGCCACTTTCTTCACCACAATCTTTTCAAGGAAATTCATCCGCTCGAAACAAAACTCGCCGCCCATCACCGCTTTGGCTTTTGCTGATTGTTTCAGTTTATCTGGAAATGCATGTTCAAACTCCTGCTCTTGCTTCTCCTTGTGCGGGTCCATACAACAAATAAAGAGGCCGACCTCTTTTTGCATCAAAAGCTCAAGATTATTCTCAATGAATTGCTTCATCCGTTTTTGTATCCCACCTGCATGAATGGAACCACCAAGGATGATACGGTGGAAGGACCTTAAATCAGGATTTTTCTCCTTTTTCAATGAAATCAACTCAACGTCCTGTTTGGATTTCTCGGCAAGGAAACGGGCAACCTTTTCAGTGGTACCGTGGTGGGAGATATAGATAATGGCTGTTTTCATAGCTATTTTATTTCATGCAAAATGGAAGCTCTCACAAATATAGCTATTATCAATGGATTAAACTTTCTACATTTGCCTATCAATTTGCTTATCACCATGAAGTGCAGGATTTTAATGGACAACACACCGGACAGCGAAGGCCGGCTGCAATGTGAACACGGGCTAAGCCTGACATTCAGCATAGGCGGTCAGCAATGGCTGCTTGATACCGGCGCTACCGGGCTCTTTGCCGAAAATGCCCGACAGATGGGCATCGTCCTTAACGACATCGACTACCTCGTACTGACTCATGCGCATTACGACCATACCGGCGGTCTTGAGGTTTTTCTTCAGGAGAATGACCATGCCCCGGTATTGCTTTCCGATAAAATCACCGACAATTGCTACTATTCCAAACGCAATGACGGCAAACGAAACATTGGTATCCGCCACGAATTGTTTGAGCAGTATCCGGAGCGCTTCTTCCGGCTCTCCGGCAATCGTTGGATAACTCCCGAGGTAGCGGTGATTTCCGACTTCGGAAACGATTACCCCAAACCCCAAGGGAATCTCATGCTCTATCATGGAGACCATCCCGACACCTTCGAGCATGAAATAGCACTGGTCGTTCGTACCGGCAGAGGCAACGTCGTCTTTACCGGATGCGCCCACAACGGATTGCTCAACATCCTGCACGCAGCCCAGCGTTTCGCCCCCGAAGCCCCAATCATTGCAGCCATCGGCGGAACTCACCTGATTGACCCACGGGAGGGACAGAGCTTTGAAAGTGAAGACGAGATTAAAGCTATTGCAAATGCCATGACAACTGATTTCCCGGGAATCCGATTGATTACGGGACACTGTACCGGACAGGCGGCCCGGCAGATTCTTATGGAAAAGATGGGTATAAGATTGGAGTGGTTTTGTTGCGGATATGAGGTGGAAATGTAAAAAAATAGCCTTTCAAAATCCATCTTCGGACCTGAAAGGCTATTTTGTATCAGTATCTTATCATTTTAATTTTCACTCTTCGCTACCGTTGCATTCACAGCACTTTGAGCACGCCCCTGTCGGGCAGCAATTGTACTTTTTGTGTAGTCAATCAGGTAATTCACCTTATCAATAAACACAGCATAGACTTCCTCGCCTTTAAACACTGCCGCAGCATTAATTTTATCAATAAATACTTTGTATGCAGGGTCAGTAGTAGCACGTGCGGCACGAGCAGCACCCATTGAGCGGGCTGAAAGTTCACTTGCACGCTCATCGAATTTTGCGATGAATCCGTCATTAGCTTCGCCTAGTTTTGTAATCCATTCAGCTTTGGACAGAAGTGTGACATCAGCAGAATAGGCTTCCCCCTTCAGGTCATGAACCAAATTAGTAAGTGCCGCACTCTCTTCCTTATAAGGTTTGCTCCTTAAGTCTCCATACAAATCAAACACGCGCATCAGGCGACGAGCCGACTCACAAACAGTATCATCGTAATGGTATTGATGAGCATCCACGCCCATTTGTAATCCTTTAAATAATCTGTCCCGATAATCATCCGCTTCGATTAGATTCTTAGTCACAGCGCTTCCCTGCTCTGCTTTCTGGCATTCTATCTCAGCCGTTACGGCTTGCTTAAACGGGTCAAAGACATCTTCAACCCCTACAATTACTGTTGCATTGGCTTCGGCTGCCGCCAATACATCCGTTACAAACTGCTGGTGCTCATCGTTGCGCAATTTATCCAGCTTGAAATTCTGAATTTGTTTCATAGATAAATTTTTATGGTATAACAATTGGTGAAAGTCATTGTCCGTCCACTGAGAAGACTTCGCAAAGTTGCGAAACTCTGTTTGAAAACCCGTTGAAGCTATCGCAGGATTGCGATGGGTCAAACGGGATTCCGTTGGTTAAACCGCATTAACACAACCAGTCAAACTGAAAGCAGTTGGCCAAATAGCGTTAATGCGAAGGCATGAACGAGACCCGGTTGGTTAAGTCGCGTTAATGCGACGGCTTCTCCGGAATCCGGTTGGGCATTTCGCAAAATCGCCAAATACAGAATGAACTCTTGTTGCTATCATCGCTCATATGACACCCCCTATTTATCCATACGTTTAGAGTTTGACATATTAGCAACGCCCCAAATGTAAATAAAAAGGTTTTACAAATAGCGTAATCTGTAAAGATTTTTTAGGCAAAAGGTAGATTTACTTGGATTATAATTACAAAATAGGCGTCAACAGCAGATAGGGATACTTTATTTGGGTATATTTGAGGAGAATATATCATCTAAAAAACAATCAATATGAATCTAGAAGAAAGAGATTTAGATTACATCAAAGTAAATCTAAAAAACTACGATGAGATAAATCATTACCGAGTTTATGAAGAAGAAAAAATAAGAGAAAGAGACCCATACCAAAGAGACTATGCCAGAATACTCTATTCCTCATCCTTTAGAAGACTTCAAGGAAAAATGCAGTTACTGGCTATAACATCAATGGATTTTCACCGAAACAGATTAACGCATAGTTATGAAGTTGCTCAGATTGCTCGTTCTATTACCGAATATATTAATGAAAAGATAGAAGATAGCAGGCTTCATATTCCAATATATGTTGTTGAAGCTGCTTCCTTAGCCCATGATATTGGAAATCCGCCTTTTGGTCATTACGGTGAATATATTTTAAACAAACTATCAACAGAGGTAGGAGGTTTTGAAGGAAATGCCCAAACGCTTCGTATTCTAATGAACCTTGAATGTAAAATACCGAACCAAGTAGGATTAAACCTTACAGCTAGAACTCTTTTAGCAACAATCAAGTACTATCAAAAAAGAACAAATTCGAAGAAATTCATCTATGATAAGGACTATGATACAATCTCGGAAATTATCAAGAATTTTAAAATATCACCAAGGACAATTGAAGCTCAAATAATGGATTTAAGTGATGAAATCGCATATGCAGCACATGACTTAGAGGATGCTTTAAGCCACGGCTTCTTCACTATTGATGATTTATTATTTGAATTTCAGAACAGCGAAAAATATCAAACTGCGCATCTATCGTTATTGACTATTGTAGAAAAGTCAAAAGAAACTGCTAGAAAATGTCAAAGCAAATCTTCTGAAACTTATAATTTCTATTTCAAGAAAGAACTGACCTCCAACATTGTCAATACATTGATAAAAGACATTGGTCTTTGTAGAATGGATGATACTTTCAAGAAAAAAACAGGTACACAACAAGCATATGAATTAAATTATAAAACTCTAGCACCACTCTCTGAAGGCCTAAAAAAACTCACATTCAATTGCATCAAAAGAAGCGATGTTGTACAGCTCTATGAAAAACAAGGAGAGATAATCCTTACACGACTTCTTGACGTTTATATGAATCAAAACTACAATAAAGGGTTCGACCTATTACCAGCGGAGTATCGCCCTAAATCAAACGATGAAAACAGCTTAAAAAGATGTGTTATCGACTATCTTAGTGGTATGATGGATTCATATGCAATATCTACATACGATAAATTCTTTGGACAGGGTGCTAGTGAAATCAAGTATTTAGAATCAATTACGCCTCAACAATTTAATCACAATCCTATTTATTTCAAGAAATTATTATCTGGATACAGATTAGGATAGAAACAAGAAAAAAGCCTTTCAAAGTCCATCGCCGGACCCGAAAGGCTTTCTCTTTTGGAAAAAGTAAACTGATGAATTACAACGGAATGTTTCCGTGTTTCTTAG